>NZ_LABX01000470.1 GCF_001043915.1 Methylobacterium aquaticum
ACCCGGATCGACGCGCCCTCGTTGGTGCCCACCACCTTCAGGCTCGATTCGCCGCGGTTGCGGGGATCGACGAACAGGGTCATCTCCCCGGCCTTGTCGGCCACCGCGCAGGCCACCGCCTTGACGCTGCCGAACGGGTTCTGGGCGATGTTGTAGGTGAGCTTGTCGAAGATGTCGGGCTGCGGCTCCACCGCCAGGATCCGTGCCCCGGGGCCGGCGGCCGCGGCCACGAACAGCGCGTAGGCGCCGACATTCGCCCCGATATCGAGGAAGACGCATTCCCGTCCGGCGCGGTTCGCCAGGATCGTGTCGGCGAGGATCTTGCGCTCGAGCGGGTCGAAGAACTGCGGGGTGAAGAGTACCTTCTTCTCGCAGTTGTTGTTGTAGGGGTGCAGCCGCATGCGCGCGCCGTAACGCTCGACGTCGAGGGGCCGGCCGCGCAGCAGATGGATGGCACAGCGGCGCAGGAACAGGGAGAGGCGCCGCGCGCTCCAGTTCTCGTCGGGGAGCCGCTCGGTGCGCGAGAGGATCCAGCGCACGAGTCCGGCGGGCGCGTAGGTGCCGAAGGGATGGGTGGTCTGTGTCATCATGCCTGGTGTGGGGCCGCGGCGCGCCGCGGCC
>NZ_LABX01000471.1 GCF_001043915.1 Methylobacterium aquaticum
AAGAAGTAGTTCTTTTCCTGGGCCTCGCCGACGGGCGGGATTCCCGCCGGTGGGGCTCGTTTCCTAGTGCCTATCGCAGGCCCAATCCTGTGAGGATCAGGGCCTGCGTGCTCGCCACGGTGCTCTCGAAGAAGTCGGATTCGTCGAGGCTTCGGCCGGTGACCGCATCTACCTGGACCGCGAAATCGGCGTAGTGCTGGGTGATCGCCCAAATCGAGAAGATCAGGTGGTGCGGGTCGTGGGCACCGATGCGGCCCTGGTCGATCCAGCCGCGCAGGATCGCCGCCTTGCTCTCCACCAGCCCGCGCAGGGGGCCTTCGAGCTCGGCCCGCAGGAGCGGCGCGCCCTGGACGATCTCCAGGCAGAACAGCCGCGAGGCCTGCGGCGCGTCCCGCGACAGGGTGAGCTTGGCGCGGATATAGACCCGGATCGCCTCGGCCGGATCGCTGTCGGCGTCGAGTTCCTGCAGCGGGTCGAGCCAGACGTCGAGGACGCGGCGGAGCACCGCCAGATACAGCTCCTCCTTCGAGGGGAAGTAATAGAGCAGGTTCGCCTTCGACAGCCCGGCCCGCTCCGC
>NZ_LABX01000472.1 GCF_001043915.1 Methylobacterium aquaticum
CCCGGCAGCCTCGCGGCGGCGTCGTCGTCCAGGCTGCGCCAATGGTCGAGCTCGGCCGCGAGCGCGCGCGATCCGGCGCAGGCGAGGAGCCGGCGGGCCCAGGATCCCGGCGGGGTGGCGGGCGGCAGGATGACGGGCTCGCCGCGGGCGATGTGGTCGCAGGCGGTGGCGAGGTCGTCGATCAGGATGCGCCAGGACACGCCGTCGACGGCGAGGTGGTGGATGGCGAGCAGCAGGCGGCGGCTGCCGTCGGGCCGGTCGAGGCCGAGGCCGCGCAGGAGGCGGCCCTGGCCGAGGTCGAGGCTGGCCTGGGCTTGCGCGCAATGGCTCGCCAGGGTGTCGTCGTCCGGGGCGGGGCGGAGCCAGAGCCGGTCGGGATCGGGGACGTGCGGCAGGGTCTCGGTGTGCCAGCCGTCCGGGCCCTCGATGAAGCGCTGGCGCAGGGCGGGGTGGTGGGCGACGAGGGCGTCGAGGGCCTTGGCGACGATCGTCCAGCCGGGCAGGGCGTGGGGGACCAGCAGCAGGGCCTGGTTCCAGTGATGGCGCTCGGGAACGGGTTGGCCGAGGAAGGCGGCCTGGATCGGCAGCAGCGGCAGCGGGCCGGTCTCGGGCAGCGCCTCGGGAGCCGGGCGGTCCTCGGCGATCGGGCGGGCGGCGGCGGCGAGCGCGGCGAGGGTGCGGTGGCGGAAGAGGTCGCGGGGCTCGAGGAGGAGGCCGGCGCGGCGGGCGCGGCCGACGACCTGGAGGGCGACGATGGAATCGCCGCCGAGGGTGAAGAAGTCGTCGTGGCGTCCGACGTGGTCGCGGCCGAGGAGGCCG
>NZ_LABX01000473.1 GCF_001043915.1 Methylobacterium aquaticum
CGGCAGCCTCGCGGCGGCGGCGTCGTCCAGGCCGCGCCAATGGTCGAGCTCGGCCGCGAGCGCGCGCGATCCGGCGCAGGCGAGGAGCCGGCGGGCCCAGGATCCCGGCGGGGTGGCGGACGGCAGGATGACGGGCTCGCCGCGGGCGATATGGTCGCAGGCGGTGGCGAGGTCGTCGATCAGGATGCGCCAGGACACGCCGTCGACGGCGAGATGGTGGATGGCGAGCAGCAGGCGGCGGCTGCCGTCGGGCTGGTCGAGGCCGAGGCCGCGCAGGAGGCGGCCCTGGCCGAGGTCGAGGCTGGCCTGGGCCTGGGCGCAATGGCTCGCCAGGGTGTCGTCGTCCGGGGCGGGGCGAAGCCAGAGCCGGTCGGGATCGGGGGCGTGCGGCAGGGTCTCGGTGTGCCAGCCGTCCGGGCCCTCGACGAAGCGCTGGCGCAGGGCGAGGTGGTGGGCGACGAGGGCGTCGAGGGCCTGGGCGACGATCGTCCAGCCGGGCAGGGCGTGGGGGACCAGCAGCAGGGCCTGGTTCCAGTGATGGCGCTCGGGAACGGGTTGGCGGAGGAAGGCGGCCTGGATCGGCAGCAGCGGCAGCGGGCCGGTCTCGGGCAGCGCCTCGGGAGCCGGGCGGTCCTCGGCGATCGGGCGGGCGGCGGCGGCGAGCGCGGCGAGGGTGCGATGGCGGAAGAGATCGCGGGGCTCGAGGAGGAGGCCGGCGCGGCGGGCGCGGCCGACGACCTGGAGGGCGACGATGGAATCGCCGCCGAGGGTGAAGAAGTCGTCGTGGCGTCCGACATGGTCGCGGCCGAGGAGGCCG
>NZ_LABX01000474.1 GCF_001043915.1 Methylobacterium aquaticum
ACCTGCCCCACCTGGCCGCCCGGATCGTCCGGCCCGGCCAGCCGCTCGCCTCGACCGTCGCCCACACCATGACCGACATCGTCGCCCTCGAGGAGCCGTTGAGCGAGAGCGGCGCGCAGCGCCTCGGCCACTCCTTCCTCGACCTGCTCGCCGCCTCGCTGGAAGCGAGCCTGACGCCCCCTGGGCGCAACCTCACCGACGACGATCTGGTGCGGCAGGCCAAGTCCTTCCTGCTCGCCCATATCGAGGATCCCGACCTCGATCTCGCCACGGTGGCGAACAGCCTCGGCGTGTCCCTGCGCACCCTCTGCCGCGCCTTCGCGGCGGACGGAACCACGGCGATCCGCTGGCTCTGGCAGCAGCGGCTCGAACTCGCCCATCGGCTGCTCGCGGAAGGCCACGCCCGCCATGTCGGCCAGGTGGTGATGCAATGCGGCTTCAGCGACTTCTCGCATTTCAGCCGCGCCTTCAAGAAGGCATACGGGGTGAGGCCGAAGACGGTGCTGCGGGCGGCGGGCTGAGCCTGCA
>NZ_LABX01000475.1 GCF_001043915.1 Methylobacterium aquaticum
CGCCTGCCGGCCGATGCGGCGTTGCCCGAGGGCGACGGCCTGACGGCCGGCGAGCTTCAGGGGGCCGCCCAGCCGGTCCTCGGCAGCGAGGCTGCCTGATGCCGCAATCCGCGCTCACCGCGGGGCCGGCCCTGCCCGGCGAGGCCGCCCTGACCGCCGCCCGGATCGACGCGATCCTGGATGCCCGCACCCGCAGCCTCGCCACCCGCGGGACAGCGCCCGAGACGCAGCCGACCCGGTCGCTGCTCGTCTGCCGGACGGGCGCCGAGACGGTCGGCCTGCCGCTCGACGGCGTCGCCGAGGTGTTTCCATTCCGGCCCTGCACGCCGGTGCCGGGAGCGCCCGCCTCGCTCGTCGGCCTCACCGGTCGGGGCGGGATCCTCGTCAGCGTGGTCGATCTCGCGGTGGCGCTCGGCACGGCGCCGGCACCGCCGGAGGATGCGGCCGGTCACGTCGTGACCCTGCGGCGCGACGGGCCTCGGATCGGCCTCAGGGTCGATCGGGTCCTGTCGGTGACCGAGGCGGTGGTCGAGAGCCTGGCCGGGCGCGCGCCCGAGACGGG
>NZ_LABX01000476.1 GCF_001043915.1 Methylobacterium aquaticum
CGGCGCGGCGACGACGCGCTGCTGGCCGCCCTCGATCAGGCCCTCGTCAAGGCCCGCCCGGCGATCGAGGCGATCCTGAAGGACGAAGGCGTGCCGACGGTGCCGACCGGCTCTTGAGCCTTTCCCTCACTCCTATCCTTCGCGGACCGCCGGGCGCGGTCCCTCGACTTGAAGCGAGCGTTCATGATCCAGCGTAGGACCGCCCTCGGCGCCAGCCTCGGGCTCGTCATCCTCATTGCCGGCCTCGGCGCCCTGCCGCGCGCCACCACGGCGCAGAGCAGCGCCGTCGACCTGCGCAACATCGTCACCGGCGAGAAGCTCGACCTCAGCGACGTGCTGCCGGAAGGCAAGGACACGCCCGGGGTGAAGCAGTTCCTGGCCACCGGCCACAACCCCTACAACACCGATGCGAGCTGCCTGAAGAAGGGCGAGCAGACCTTCCTCGCCGCCTGCTCCGGCTGCCACGGCCATATCGGCGAGGGCAAGATCGGCCCCGGCCTCAACGACAATTACTGGACATACCCGCAGAACACGACCGATGCCGGCTTGTTCTCGACGGTGTTCGGCGGCGCCAACGGCCAGATGGGGCCGCACAACGAGAGCCTGACCCTCGACGACATCCTCCAGGTCACCGCCTGGGTCCGTCACCTCTACACGGGTCCGGTCAAGGATGCCGAGTGGCTGAACGACGAGCAGAAGAAGAAATATACGCCCTACAAGCTCGGCGAGACTT
>NZ_LABX01000477.1 GCF_001043915.1 Methylobacterium aquaticum
CGCCGGGCGATCCTCGATCGCTCGGCCGAGCTGTTTGCCGCCCACGGCTACGATCGCGCCTCGATGAACCGGATCGCCGAGGCCTGCGGCGTGTCGAAGGCGAACCTCTACCACTACTATCGCGACAAGGACGAGATCCTGTTCGACGTGATCCGGCTGCACCTGGAGGAGCTGCTGGAAGCCGTCGAAGCCGCCGACCGCCCCGGCCTCGCTCCCGAGCCGCGACTGCGCTGCCTCGCGACCGCGCTGCTGGAGGCGTACCGGGACGCCGACGCCCAGCACAAGGTGCAGATCAACCATCTGGGCCTGCTCTCCAGTGAGCGGCAGGCGGAGCTGAAGGCGAGCGAGCGCGAACTGGTGCGGCTGTTCTCCGAGGCGATCGCCGGGGTGGCGCCGCACCTCGCCGGGACGGCGCTGCTCAAGCCCGTGACCATGTCGTTCTTCGGCATGGTCAACTGGCACTATCTCTGGTTCCGGCCGGGCGCGGGGCTGACGCGGGCCGATTACGCCGATCTGGTGACGCGGCTGATCGCCGAGGGCGCG
>NZ_LABX01000478.1 GCF_001043915.1 Methylobacterium aquaticum
GCCGTGGAGCGAGGGACCGGGGCCGGATCGGCCGGCGGTGCGGTCCCTCTTCAGGCCAGCGCGCGGAGGCGACGGCGGGACTCTCGTCCGGCGCTGCGTGCATTCCGGCCGCTCCCGCCATGTCAACCGATCGGGCTGGATTGGCGACCAATCAATCGGACCGCAATGACGCCGGGCGCAGATATTGGCTCGATTTTCCGAGTCGGGCCCATCACGTTCCTGTGAGGGTCAGATATCTGACGGATCATAGCAGATAACCTGTAATAAATTTATATTATACGGAATTTTAATCCATGTCTGGGTCCGTAACAAATATTAAACAACTGGGTCTTAAGATGTAAAACAGCTTGATCGACGCAATGAGATGCCATGTATCGTGCGTTCGTCTGCCTGGCTGCCGAACACACGGCCTGGGCCATTCCGTTGGCGACGCTGGTGGCGTGGCTCTCCTGTCATACTGCCCTCCAGTTACTTGGGCAGGCGCGTGCCGACCAGGGCCGGCGCTCGCTCGGGTGGCTGCTCGGGGCCGCCTTCTCGGCCGGGGCCGGGATC
>NZ_LABX01000479.1 GCF_001043915.1 Methylobacterium aquaticum
GGGCGTCGCGGTGGCGCACGGGCCCCTCGCAATGCATGCCCAAGCGGTCAATCGGCTCTACAGCCTGGAGGCCCGGGACCGCGAGTTGCACGTCGCGTCGATCGGCTTCGACATCGCGCACGAGCGCTGGATCGCCCCTTTGATCGCAGGAGCGACCCTCATCTTCGGCAGCGGGCGGGAGCAATCGATCGAGGATCTGGTCGCACAGATCCGGGCCGACTCCATCTCGACCCTGTTCCTCCCCCCGGCCTATGCCGACCCGCTCGTCGCCTTCGTGAAGCAGAGCGGTGCACGGCTGCGGCTGCGCCGCCTCATCGTCGGCGGCGAGGCCTGGGGCCGCGAGGCCATGGCGGCCGCGCGCGCGGCCCTTGACCTCGATCTCCTCGTCAATGCCTACGGGCCGACCGAGACGGTCGTCGCGCCGCTGGCCTGGACGGCGCCGGTCACGGGAGAGCCCGAGTTTTCCGGCCCGTTCGCGCCGATCGGGCGAGCGGTGGGGGCGCGCACCGCCCTCCTCCTCGACACCGACCTCAACCCCGTCCCGGACGGCGTCACCGCCGAGCTCTTCGTCGGCGGATACGGCCTCGCCCGCGGCTATCTCGGGCAGCCCGGCCTCACCGCCTGTCTCTATACACATCTGTGGACCTGGTGGGTGTCGCAGCATTTAAAAAAAACAAATCAACACACACCAGCGAGCTCACTATA
>NZ_LABX01000048.1 GCF_001043915.1 Methylobacterium aquaticum
CCTTGCGCCTCGTCACCGTCGGCCGGGCGGTGGCGAAGAAGGGGTTCGACGACCTCCTCGACGCGCTCGCCGCCCTGCCCCCCGACCTGCATTGGCGCCTCGCCCATCTCGGCGGCGGCGAGGCATTGCCGTCGCTGCGCGAGAAGGCCGCGGCCCTCGGCCTGTCGCAAAAGGTGATGTTTCTCGGCGCGAAGCCCCAGCCCGAGGTGGTGACGCTCTTGCGCGAGGCCGACCTGTTCGTGCTGCCGGCCAAGCGCGCGCCCTCCGGCGACCGCGACGGGCTGCCCAACGTCATCATGGAAGCGGCGTCCCAGGGCCTGGCGGTGGTCGCCACCGACTTCGCCGGCATCCCGGAATTTCTTCGCGACGGCATCGAGGGCCGGCTGGTGCCGCCGGGCGACTGGGGAGCCCTCTCGAACGCCATCAACCTGCTCGCCCGCGATCCCGACGAGCGCGCCCGCCTCGCCGCGGCGGCCTTGGCCCGCCTCCGGGCCGAGTTCGGCGCCGAGGCCGGGTTCGAGACGGTGGCCCGGCTTCTCCGGGACGCCGCGGGGCGATGAGCCGAATCGCCTTCTACGCGCCCCTGAAGGCTCCCGATCACCCGGTCCCCTCCGGCGAGCGCACGATGGCGCGGCTGCTCATGCGGGCGCTGGCCGCGGCCGGCTTCGCGCCGGAGCTTGCCAGCACGCTCCGCACCCGCGATCCCGAGGGGTCGCGGCATCCAGCCCTGCGAGCGGAATCCCGGGCGGAGGCCGGGCGCCTGATCGCCGCCTACCGGGCCGATCCGCCCGCCCTCTGGTTCAGCTACCACGTCTACTACAAGGCGCCGGACTGGATCGGCCCGGCGGTGGCGCGGGCGCTCCGCATCCCCTACGTGGTGGCGGAGGGCTCGCGGGCGGGCAAGCGCGCGGCCGGCCCGCACGCCCTCGGCCATGCCGGGGCCGAGGCCGCCCTCGACGCCGCCGACTTGATCCTGGTCATGAACCGCCGCGACCGGCCGGCCTTGGAGGCGGCGCGGCCGGAGGGGCAAGTCATCACCGACCTGCCGCCCTTCCTCGATCCGGCCGAGTGGCCGCTGACGGAGGCCGTGCGGGCGCCCGGCCCCTTGCGCCTCGTCACCGTCGCGATGATGCGGGAGGGCGACAAGCTCGCCTCCTACCGCTTGCTGGCCGAGGCCCTGGCGCAGCTCGGCGACCGTCCCTGGATTCTCGACGTGGCCGGGGACGGGCCGGCCGCGATGGAGGTCGCGTCCCTGCTGGCGCCGTTCGGCGATCGGGTGCGTTGCCACGGCGCCCTGGCGCCCGCCGGCCTCTCGCACCTCTACGCCGCCGCCGACCTCCTGGTCTGGCCGGCCGTCAACGAAGCCTACGGGATGGCGTTGCTGGAAGCGCAGGCCCATGGCTGCCCGGTGGTGGCCGGTGGTTATGGCGGGGTGCCGGACGTGGTCGGCGACCGCGTGACCGGCCGGGTGGCGCCACCGGGCGACGCCGCGGCGCTGGCCGCCGCGATCCGCGATCTCGCCGGGGCGCCCGACACCCTGGCGGCGATGCGCAGCGCTGCCCTCGCCTTCGCCCGCCACCAGCGCGGGCTGATCGCCGCCGCGGCGCGGCTTCGCGCGGCGCTCGCCCCGCTGCTTCGGGGGCGCGCATGAGCCGGGTCCTGATCGTCGTCACCCATCTCCTCGGGGCCGGGCATCTCACCCGGGCGGTCTCCCTGGCGCGGGCCTTCGCGGGAGCCGGGCACACCGTGACGCTGGTCTCCGGCGGCATGCCGGTGACGCTGCCGCGCCTCGACCGTATCCGCCTGGTGCCGTTGCCGCCGGTGAGGATCACCGGCACCGCCTTCACGGCGCTCCTCGATCCGGAGGGCATGCCGGTGACCCCGGAGCACCTGGCGGCCCGCCGCGACGCCCTGCTCGCCGCCGTCGCGGAGGCCGCACCGGACGCGGTCATCACCGAACTCTACCCGTTCGGCCGCCGGGTGCTGGCGCCCGAATTCGAGGCGCTGGTCGCGGCCGTGCGGGCGGCCACGCCGCGCCCCCTGCTCCTCGCCTCGATCCGCGACATCCTGGCGACCCCGAGCCGCCCGGAGCGGATCGCCGCCACCCATAAGCGCCTCGACGCCTACGACGCGGTGCTGGTCCACGGCGATCCGGCCTTCCTGCCCCTCGACGCCTCCTGGCCGGTCGGGCCCGAGGTCGCGGCACGTCTGCATTATACCGGATACGTCGACGAGGCCGAGGCTGTCTCGGCCCCCGCCGGTTCGCGGTCCGGCATCGTGGTCTCGGGCGGCTCCAGTGCCGCCGGGCTGCCGTTGCAGGAAGCGGCGGTCGCGGCGGCGGCGCGGACGCCCGGCCTGTCCTGGCGCATCCTCGTCGGCCGCGCGGTGCCGGAGCCCGCCTTCGACGCGCTCGCCGCGGCGGCGCCGCCGAATGCGGTCGTCGAACGGGCCCGGCCGGATTTCCGCGCGCTCCTGGCGCGGGCCGCCCTCTCGGTCAGCCAGGCCGGCTACAACACGGTGCTGGATCTCCTGCATGGTGGCTGCCCGGCGCTGCTGGTGCCGTTCGAGGCCGGCCACGAGACCGAGCAGCGCCTGCGCGCCGAGAGCCTGGCGGCCCACGGCCTCGCACGGGTGCTGCCGGAGCGCGAGCTGACGGCCGAACGCCTCGCGCAGGCGGTCCTGGCCGCGCCGCCGCGAGCCACGGATCACGCCATCGCCCGCGACGGCGCGCGGCGGAGCGTGGCGATCGTGGAGGGGATGCTGGCGAGCGTCGAATCGGATCTTCCAGATCGCGAGGCGAAGCACCTCCTCTCCCCCTTGTGGGAAGGGGCTGAGCAGATTTCGCCGAAGTGGTCACCGGTTCGGCGGCAAAAATCTGCGGTCAAACAAGAGACTAAGCGGACGAAGCGTTGGCCTGCCAACGCAAGTCTGCTTAGGGATGGGGGTGGTGCGGGAGGCACCGCCGAGCCAGATGGGGCACCACCCCCATCCCTGGCCCCTCCCCACAACGTGCAGCGATACCGGGCAAGCCCGGGATCGCCCGGGGAGGCGAAGGCGCCTTGCCTCCATACCTCCTTCGACATCACCCCCCTCATCGACGCCCTCGCCCGCGCGGCCGATGAAGGCCGCATCACCCCCCTGTGGTGGCGCGACGACGACGCCACCGCCCACACCGCCGCCCTCGACCGCCTGCTCGCCCTGGCGGCGCGAACCGGCTGGCCGGTTGCCATCGCGGCGGTGCCGGCCCGGGCCGAGCCGTCGCTGGCGGCACGGGTCGCCGATGAAGCGGATGTGGATCTCCTGGTCCACGGGCTCGCCCACGCCAACCACGCCCCCGCCGACTCCAGGAAGGCGGAGTTCGGTCCGCACCGGCCCCTCGCGACGCTGAAGGCCGACGCGGCGGCCGCTCTGGCCCTCGCCGAGGCGCGCCTCGGCCCCCGCCTGCTGCCGGTGCTGGTGCCGCCCTGGAACCGCCTCGCGCCCGACCTGCCCGCGACCCTGCCGGCCCTCTTCTATCGCGGCCTCTCGGCGGCCCATCCCCTGCCCGCGGTGCCAGGCCTCATCCAGGCCCATGCCGCGATCGATCCGATCGCCTGGCGCGTCGGCGGCGGGTGCGCCGATCCGGCCTGGGTGATCGACCGTGCCGCCCGGGCGGTGGCGGAGGGCGGCCCGGTCGGCCTCCTCACCCACCACCTCGTGCAGGACGAGGCGACCTGGGATTTGTGCGAGCGCCTCCTCGATCGCCTCGCCTCTCACGCTGCGAAAGACCAGGCATTCAGAATGTCGCGGGCCGCCGCTTTGTTTGCGCCCACGGCGTCGCCCGTGTCACAAACGAACCCTATCTTCCGGTGAAGGTCCGGGGACGCCCCCGCGCCCGAGAGGACAGCACGGCCCAGGATGACGGCACCGCTCCTGTCGATCCGCGACCTCACGGTCGATTTCACCACCGATACCGGCTCGTTCCGGGCCGTCGACGGCCTGTCCCTCGACGTGCCGGCGGGCCGGACCGTCGCCCTCGTCGGCGAATCGGGCTCGGGCAAGTCGGTCACCGCCCAGGCGATCCTCCAGATCCTGCCCAAGGTCGCCCGAATCACCGGCGGTGCGATCCGCCTCCAGGATCCCTCCGGTCCCGCGGGCGGCACCGACATCGCGGCCCTGAAACCCGATTCCGCCCGGATGCAGTCGCTCCGTGGCGGACGGATCGCGATGATCTTCCAGGAGCCGATGACCTCGCTGTCGCCGCTCCACACGGTCGGCGACCAGGTCACCGAGGCGCTGCGGCTCCATGCCGACGTGTCGGCCGACCAGGCCAAGGCCCGGGCGATTGAGGTGTTCGAGCGCGTCGGCTTCCCCGACCCGAGGCGGGCGCTCGTGACCTATCCGTTCGAGTTGTCGGGCGGCCTGCGCCAGCGCGCGATGATCGCCATGGCGCTCATCACCAAGCCCGCCCTCCTCATCGCCGACGAGCCGACGACCGCCCTCGACGTGACGACCCAGGCCCAGATCCTCGAGTTGATGCGCGACTTGCAGGCCGAGACCGGCATGGCGATGCTGCTCATCACCCACGATCTCGGCGTCGTCGCCAACATGGCCGACGACGTGGTGGTGATGTATCGTGGCCGCGTGATGGAGGCGGGCGCGCGGGAGGACATCTTTCGCCGTCCCGGCCATCCCTACCTCAAGGCGCTGATGCGGGCGGTGCCCCGGTTCCACATGGCGCCCGGCGAGCGCCTGACCCCGATCCGCGAGGTAAGGAGCGCGGTGCTCGCCCGCAAGGCCGGCGAGCCGCATGCGCCCGATCCGGCCGGGCCGCTCCTCGCCATCGAGGGGGTGCGCAAGTCCTTCACCCTGCGCTCGGGCTGGTTCAAGGGCCAGACCCGCACCGTCAATGCCGTCAACGGTGTGTCGCTCTCGCTGCATCCGGGCCGGACGCTGGGCCTCGTCGGCGAATCGGGCTGCGGCAAGACCACCCTCTCGAAGGTGGTGATGCGGGCGCTGCGGCCCGATGCCGGCACCGTCACCTTCGACGACGGGTCGGGCCGCGGCCCGCGCGACGTCTTCGCCCTCAAGGACCGGGAGCTGAAGGACTTCCGCCGCGCGGCGCAGTTCGTGTTCCAGGACCCGTTCTCGTCGCTCAACCCGCGCATGACGGTCTACGAACTCTTGACCGAGCCCCTGCGCATCCACGGCATCGGCAGCTCGGACGAGCGCTACGAGCGCGCCAAGGAACTCCTGGACATGGTCGGGCTCGACCAGTCGTCCCTGCGTCGCTACCCGCACGCCTTCTCGGGCGGCCAGCGCCAGCGCCTCGGCATCGCCCGGGCGCTCGCCCTCAAGCCCCGGGTGCTGCTCTGCGACGAGCCGGTCTCGGCCCTCGACGTCTCGGTCCAGGCCCAGGTGCTCAACCTGCTGAAGGATTTGCAGGCGAGCCTCGGCGTCTCCTACCTGTTCGTCTCCCACAACCTCGCGGTGGTCGATTACATCGCCGACACGATCGCCGTCATGTGCCGGGGCTACATCGTCGAGGAGGCGCCGAAGGAGGCCCTCTTCCGGAACCCGGCCCACCCGTACACCCGGGCGCTCCTCGCCGCTGTCCCGGAACCCGATCTCGACCATCCCCTCGATCTCAAGCTGCTGATGAGCGACCGCTTCTCCGATCCGGCGAGCTGGCCCGAGCCGTACCGCCTCACCGGCGGTGCCGCCGGGACCATGACCGAGATCGAGCCTGGGCATCGCGTCCGGGTTGCCGGCCCGGTGCTCCAGCACGCCGCCTAACCGTGTTTCAAGAGCCCCCGATGTCCCACGGCGCCGCCCTCCGTCCCCACCCCTTCGTCGAGCGGCTGCGCCGCCGCTTCCTCGGCCGCCTGTTCGACCGGCTCGGCTACGATCTCGTTCCGGCGGTCTCCGACTGGAATCACCGCCCGCTCTCCGGCCCCGAGACCGACGCGCTGATCGCAGGCGCCGCCGCGCGCCTCGACCACGACCTGGCCGAAGCCGGGCTGTCGCTGCCCGGCGGCGCTGCCCCCGCCGTGGCGACCTTCTGGGACCTGATCGCCATGGCGCCGGTCGCGCAGAAGCGCGGCGGCAACGGGTTCAACGGCGCGCTCCAGCTCTACGTGCTGATGCGGGCGCTCTCGCCCGAGGTGATCGTCGAATCGGGCGTGTTTCGCGGATTGACCACCTGGGTGATGCGGCAGGCCTGCCCGCAGGCCGAGATCTTCTGCTTCGATCCCGACCTCTCGGGCCTGCGCTACCGCGACCCGCGCGCCCGCTACCACGCCGTCGACTGGTCGAGTGTTAGCCTGCCGCGCCTCGACCCTGACCAGACGGTGGGCTTCTTCGACGACCATATCAGCCAGGCCCGCCGGGTGCTGGAGGCCCGCGAGCGCGGCCTGACGCGGCTGATCTTCGACGACGACGCCGCGGCCCACCGCCTCCACGCCCATGGGGGGCCGGCGTTTCCCACCATCGCGATGCTGACCGCGCCCCGCTCCGGCGAGCCGGTGCGCTGGCGCCGCAACGGCCGGGAATTTGTCTACCGGCCCGACGACCCGGAGGCGACAGCCGCCCGCGCGGCCATCGCCGCCACCCACGCCTTCGACGACCTGCACGCCGCGACCGGCTACTCGCCCACCCGCCTCACCTGGGTGCGCCTGCACGGGAGGGACGGGACATGACGGTTCGGTTCCAAGATCTTTTCAGGAGCGCTGCCGCTGCTGAACCCTCTCCCCTCTGCGGAGGAGGGCGCCCCGCGGATGCGGGGCGGGAGAGGGGCAGCGCGACGCCGATCCAGGGAGCGCCCTTGGGAATGGTCGCGACCTCTCCGGAAGCGGCGTCCCCTCTCCCGGCCCCCTCCGGGGGCCACCCTCCCCCGCAGAGGGCGGAGGGTTGGGCGCGCGTCGCCGTTCTGTCCGTTCTGCTTCCGCTGCTTGTCTCCCCTGCCCTCGCCGAGTCCGCCTCCGACCGCCTGCCCAAGCAACCCCTGGTCGTCGATTCCACCGCGCAAGGGCGCCAGATCGGCAAGCCCGGCGGCGACATCGTCACGCTGGTCTCGAAGGCCCGGGACATTCGCTACATCTCGACCTACAGCTACACCCGTCTCGTCGGCTACGACGAGACCTTGGCGCTCAAGGCCGACATTCTGGAAAAGTTCGAGAACGACGGCGATCGGATCTACACCTTCACCTTGCGCGAGGGCCATCGCTGGTCCGACGGCCAGCCGTTCACGGCGGAGGACATTCGCTACTGGTGGGAGGACGTCGCCCTCAACAAGGAGCTGAGCCCGTCCGGCCCGCCGGAATTCATGATGGTCGATGGGCAGCCGCCGCGTTTCGAGGTGATCGACCCGCTGCATGTCCGCTTCACCTGGGACAAGCCGAATCCCCGCTTCCTGCCGGAACTGGCCTCGCCGCGCGATCCCTTCATCTATCGGCCCGCGCATTACCTGAAGAGGTTTCACGCCCGCTACACCCCGAAGGCCGAGATCGAGCCGCTGGTGAAGCAGGCCAAGGTCAAGGGCTGGGCGGCGCTCCACAACCGGCTCGACGCGATGTTCGAGCAGACCAATCCCGACCTGCCGACGCTCCAGCCCTGGCGGGTCACCAACACCGCGCCGGCAGCACGCTTCGTCTTCGTGCGCAATCCCTATTACCACCGTGTCGACAGCAACGGGCAGCAACTCCCTTACATCGACAAAGTCAACATGGATGTCTCGGCCGGCGGCCTGCTTGCCGCCAAGGCCAATGCCGGCGAGGCCGACCTCTTGTTCCGCGGTCTCAACATGGAGGACATCCCGATCCTGCGCGAGGGCGAGCGGGCCAAGGGCTACCGGACCCATCTCTGGCCCACCGCCCGCGGCTCGGAACTGGCGCTCTACCCCAACCTGACCGTCACCGATCCGGTCTGGCGCAACCTCAACCGCGACCTGCGCTACCGCCGCGCCCTGTCGCTCGCCATCGACCGGCGCACCCTCAACAATGCCCTGCTGTTCGGGCTGGGCACCGAGGGCAACGACACGGTGGTGGAGAAGAGCCCGCTCTACAAGCCGGAATACCGCACCCTCTATGCCGGCTACGATCCGGCCCAGGCCTCCCGCCTCCTCGACGAGATCGGGCTGACGCAGCGCAATGGCGCTGGCATCCGCCTGCTGCCGGACGGGCGCGAGCTGGAGATCGTGGTCGAGACCGATGGCGAGAGCAGCATGCTCACCGACGGGCTGACCCTGATCTCCGAGTTCTGGCGCGAGGTCGGCGTCAAGCTGTTCGTCAAGCCGCAGGACCGCACGGTCCTGCGCAACCGCGCCTATTCGGGCGCCTCCGTGATGGTGGCGGCGCAAGGACTCGATCTGGCGATGCCGACCGCCGAGATGTCGCCCGACGAGCTCGCCCCGGTCCACCAGGATACGTATGCCTGGCCGAAATGGGGCCAGTACGTCGAGACGCGGGGCAAGGAGGGCGAGCCTTGCGACATCCCCGAGGCGAAAGCGCTGATCGATCTCAACGCCCGCTGGATGGCGACGGCCGACAATGCCGAGCAGGCGGCGATCTGGGGCGAGATGCTCAAGAACCGCGCCGAGAACCAGTGGGTGATCGGCACCGTCTCGGGCGCGCTCCAGCCGGTCGTCGCCAAGACCCGGCTCCGCAACGTGCCCGACACGCAGACCTATAGCTGGAAGCCGACCGCCTTGATCGGAATCTACCGCATGGACCAGTTCTTCTGGGGGCCGAACCCGAAGGAGGCGTCGCGGTGATCCGCTACCTCGCCCGCCGCTTCATCACCATGGCGGTCACGCTGCTCATCATCTCGGCTGTGGTCTTCGTCATCATCAAGCTGCCGCCGGGCGACTTCCTCACCAACCAGATCGCCGAGCTCCGCTCGCAGGGCGAGGCGGCCTCGGTCGCCAAGGCGCAGTTCCTGATGCAGCAATACGGCCTCGACCGCCCGGTCTGGGAGCAGTACCTGCGCTGGGTCGGGCTATGGCCCAATCCCGAGGGCGCCTTCAACGGCCTGATCCAGGGCAATTGGGGCTGGTCGTTCGAGTATGACCGCCCGGTGCGGGAGGTGGTGGGCGACGCGCTCTGGCTGACCCTCGTCGTCAACCTGGCGGTGGTGATTTTCGTCCATCTGGTGTCGATCCCGATCGCCATCTACTCGGCGACGCGGCAATACTCGATCGGCGACTACGTCGCGACCTTCATCGGCTATATCGGGCTCGCCACCCCGTCCTTCCTGCTGGCGCTGGTGATGCTGTTCTACGCCAACCGCTGGTTCGAGGTGTCGATCGGCGGGCTC
Source organism: Methylobacterium aquaticum (assembly GCF_001043915.1). Classification (GTDB taxonomy): domain Bacteria; phylum Pseudomonadota; class Alphaproteobacteria; order Rhizobiales; family Beijerinckiaceae; genus Methylobacterium; species Methylobacterium aquaticum. The sequence goes on from NZ_LABX01000048.1 coordinate 9,292, forward strand.
TACGACAGCGCCTATTCGGGCCTGCCCTGGACCTGGGAGAAGGTGCGCTCGCTGCTCGCCCATCTCGTCGTCCCGACCCTGGTGATCGGGTTGGGCGGCACCGCCGCGATGATCCGGCGGATGCGGGCCAACCTCCTCGACGAATTGGGCAAGCAATACGTCGTCACCGCCCGCGCCAAGGGCCTGCCGCCGACCCGGGCGCTTTTGAAATATCCGTTCCGGATGTCGCTCAACCCGTTCATCGCCGATATCGGCAACCTCCTGCCCCATCTGGTCTCGGGGTCGGTGCTGGTGTCGCTGGTGCTGAGCCTGCCCACCGTCGGGCCGATCCTGCTCGCCGCCCTCAAGAGCCAGGACCAGTTCCTGGCCGGGTTCATCCTGATGTTCGTGGCGATGCTCACGGTGATCGGCATGCTGATCTCCGACCTGCTGCTCGCCTGGCTCGATCCGCGCATCCGCCTCGGAGGGGACGGTCGATGAGTCGGGAACTGCGGGACCGGCCGCACCATTTCGTCGACACCGTCCCGTTCGATCCCGGCCGGACCGAGCCGGTCGGAGCGGAAAGCAGCGCCGTCGACCGCGCCTCGTCCTGGCGCCTGACCTGGTGGAAGTTCCGCAAGCACCGCGTGGCGGTGGCGGCGGGTCTGATCCTGATCGCCTTCTACGCGCTGATCCCCTTCGTCGAGGTGATCGCGCCCTACAACCCGGCCAAGCGCCACGGTGACTACCTCTACGCCCCGCCGCAATCGATCCACCTGTTTCACGAGGGCCGCTTCGTCGGGCCCTATACTCATCCGTACCACTTCACCTTCAACATCGAGACCTTCCACCGCGACTACACGGTCGATCGGAGTAGGGTGCAACCTCTGCGCTTCTTCTGCCGCGACGAAGGTTATTCCTTCTGGGGCCTGATCGATACGGACTGGCACGTCGTCTGCCCGCCGAAGGACGGGACGATGTTCCTGCTCGGCACCGACCGGCTCGGACGGGATCTGCTCTCGCGGATCATTTCGGGCACGCGGATCTCGCTCACCGTCGGCCTCGTCGGCATCGCGGTCTCCTTCGCCCTCGGGCTGTTCTTCGGTGGGCTTGCCGGCTATCTCGGCGGCTGGGTCGACAACGTGATCCAGCGCATGATCGAGATCCTGCGCTCGCTGCCCGAGCTACCGCTCTGGCTCGCCCTCTCGGCGGCCCTGCCGCCGAACTGGAGCCCGATCCTGGTCTTCTTCGGCATCACGCTGATCCTCGGGCTCCTCGACTGGCCGGGCCTCGCCCGCGCCGTGCGCTCGAAGCTCTTGGCGCTGCGCGAGGAGGATTACGTCCGCGCCGCCGAGCTGATGGGCGCCTCGAAGAGCCGGATCATCGCCCGGCACCTGATCCCGAACTTCATGAGCCACCTGATCGCGTCGGCAACGTTGTCGATCCCCTCGATGATCCTCGGCGAGACGGCCCTGTCGTTCTTGGGTCTCGGCCTGCGCCCGCCGGTGACGAGCTGGGGCGTGCTGCTCAACGAGGCGCAGAATCTCGCGGCGGTGCAGCTTCATCCCTGGCTGCTGGCGCCGATTCTGCCGGTAGTGATCGTGGTGCTCGCCTTCAACTTCCTCGGCGACGGGCTGCGCGATGCGGCCGACCCCTACCATTGAGAGCGTGATGCGCGAGCGCCCCGCCTCCCGGCTCCTCGTCCTCGACGGGGAGGACCGCCTGCTCCTGTTCCGCTTCGTCTTCCGCACCGGAGCGCTGGCCGGCGAGGCATACTGGGCGACGCCGGGCGGCGCCGTCGAGCCGGGGGAAAGTTTCGTCGACGCCGCCATCCGGGAATTGCGCGAGGAGACCGGGTTGCTCTGCCCGGCGGCGGCCCCGGAGATCGGCGAGCGCACCTTCACGATGCGGCTGGTGGATGGCGAGTGGGTCCAGGCACGGGAGCGCTTCTTCGCCGTGCGGGCCGAGAGCGATCTCCTCTCGCGCGATGGCTGGACGGCCCACGAGGTCGAGGTCCTGGCCGAGCACCGCTGGTGGTCGCGGGCTGAGCTGGCGAATCCCGCCTCGCAAATCCAACTGGAGCAAATCTACCCGGAGGATGTCGTGGACCTGTACGACGCGGCGCGGACTGCCCTGGACGATCCCGCGCCGTAGGAGCCGGGGGACCTGACGGCGTCCGCTGCCAAGCAGGTTTCGCCGAAGTGATCACCGGCCCAGCGGCAAAAAACCGCGATCAAACAAGAACCTAAGCCGACGAAGCGTTGGCCTGCCAACGCACGTCTGCTTAAAGGGTGGCCTCTTCGACGTCGAGAGAGGCCAGTTCGCTGCGTGCCTGCGAGATCAGGCGGGCATGCTGGAGCTGGAGGGCGCGGCTGTTGGCCCCCAGCCCCGCGGATGAGCGGATCTCCGCGAGGGCCCGCTCGTAGTCCTGAAGCTGCGCTTCGACGCGCCGGCGGCGCTCTGCGATGCTGTGCGGCATTCCGGTTTCCCTTGGTTGTGGGGCGGGCCTGCCCATTGGGCATTCCCGCTCAAGATGCCACGCCAGGCCGCCGGAACGGCCAGGCTTGTACAGCCAAGGTCATGGATGCGGCGAGAATGCGGCACGGCCGCCCCGGATGGGGCTGCCGGCCGGCGAGACGGTTCAGAAACCGCGATAATAGCCGCGCGGGCCGTGACCCCAGCCGCGGTGGTGGCCCCAATGCCGGTGATGACCCCAGTGGCGCGGGCCCCCGAAGCCATAGCGCGGCCCGAAATGGCGACGGTGGCCGTAATAGCCGTGGCGGGGTCCCCAATGGCGGTGGCGGCCATAGCCGTAGCCGTATTGCGCCCAGGTGGTCGGGACCGCGGAGATGTCGGGCGCGGCGGCGGTCTCGGTCAGGGGAGCGGCGATCACGCCCTGCGGCATGGCGGCAACGCCGCCCAGGATCAGGCCAGCGGCCAGCATCACGGTCTTCAGCACGTCGTCGGTCCTTACTCGTGCGGGCCTCCGGAGGGAGGCGTGGACGGCTGAAACGCGCGGGAGCGGAAAAGCGTTGCGCGGCTCGCGCCGAACCACCGCCCCAAGCGTTGGTCGATGCTTGACGACACGTTGCCACTGTCGGTTCGCGGCTGTCCCGGCAGGAGATGATCGACAGATGCGCGTCACGGACACGGTCCATGCCGGCACGGTGATGGCAGAGCGGAGTCTGGACACCGGGTGGGGCGAACGAACGGTTCGTCAGCCTGGCTAGGCCGAGCCGGATGGGAGAGATCCGGCCCTTCTCCGGGATGTGCGTTGCGCCGACGTGCCGGTCGCCAAGAGGTCAAGCTCGGCCTCATCCTCGACGTCGGCGCGAACCGCCGCCGCGCCGTCCTGGACATCCGCGACGCCTCGGCCTCGCTCGCGGCTGGCGCCGGTGTCCGGAAACTCGGCTCCGAGGCAGCGTGAGGTCGCTCGCGGCTGTCAGGCCATCTTGAGCGTCATGTCGACCACCCGCGCGTTGGTCGCCCCCTTCACCAGGGCGATTCCATGCTCGCAATCCTCGCGGCGGACATAGCCCTCGCCCGAATCGGCCACCACCTCGCCGTTCTCGGCCCGCAGGCGCCAGCGCCACTCGCCCTTGCCGTCCCGGTAGAGTTCGAAGCGCATCGTGGGCCTCCTGCGGTGATGATGTCGCACCACAGATGGGGCACGCAGGGAACGGCGACAACGCCGGCCGGTCCTCGGGTCCGACGGACAAGGCGACCTGGCCCCGGTTTCCTGAGGGCGATTTCGGCCGGATCCGCGCTGCGTCCGTCCCGATCAGTGCCCGCTGTCAGTGCCCGCCATGCGAGCTGCGCACGTCGCGCGGGGCCGCCAGGATCTCGTTCAAGGAAGTGGCGACGTGCCGCGCCTCCTCGTCGGTGAGGCGGAGCTGGAACGGCGGCAATCCACCGGCCTGGAGCGCCACCACCGCCTGACCCTGCTCGTCTGTGCCGACCTCGATCGCCGGGGAGGTCACGTCCAGCATCGCCGCCTCGTCGTCGCCGAGATCGTCCGCCTCGGCCTCGTCCGGCTCGTGCATGACCGTGAGGAGCTGGCCCACCGCGCGCACGAGGGCGCGGGCCGCGCTCGCATCCATGATGACCGCGGTCGCCTGGTCGTCCTTCTGGAACGAGAGCTGGATGTTGGAACCTTCGAGGGAAACCGAGATACCCGCCATGGAGCGTCCGACACTGCGCAATGTCGTCCGTATATGGGAGCAATCTCCCGGACGCGACAGGGAATTCCACGTATGGCCGGGCTGCGCCATCCGAAACGCCCTCGGCCTCGCCGGCGTTGATCCGCCGAAGACGGGCGCTCGAGCGCCCGCAGACGCGCGGATGACGCCATGGCCACACGCACAAGACGACGCAGGCGACCACCAAAGCCCAGAAGGGTACGATCGCCCGGGTGATGCACGCCTTCAAGGACGGCGCCCTGGAGCGGCGCGACGGCGAACCGGTGACCGACCGCCGGCAGGCCCTCGCTATTGCCTTGCGCGAGGCCGGCGCCTCGACGCAGGAAAGCCCGGCCGACAACCGGGCGAATGTCCGCCGCACCCGGGCCAAGGAGCGCGACACGCGGTCCCATGCGACCCGCGCCGCCCTCTACGACGAGGCCCGGCGCCGGACCATCAAGGGCCGCTCGCGCATGACCCGCACCGAACTGGAGCAGGCCCTCAACCGTTGAGCGGGCCCCGACCAGGAGCACCCGCATGACCTCCAAGCAGCCGAAGACCACCACCCCCACCGATGCCGACCTGAAGGGGAATCCCGGCATCGGCACCTCGAAGGGCATGACGATGTCCGGCGGTGATCCCCAGGATCTTGCCGGGGACAATACCGACGAGGGTGACGTGGGCAACGATGCCACGCCGCAGGGCGGGGTCGACCCGAACCAGCGCGGGCGTACCAACCGCTGACGGCAATCCGTACCGATCCGGCCACCCTGCCTTGTTCCGGACAGAGTGGGTTCCTACATGGGGTTCAGCGGCAACGGGCGGGCGCCGGGCGATTGAGCCACGCATGGGCTTTCAGGCCTCGCGAACACGAGCCCCCTCCCGAACAATTGGCGCCGTCGCGCCGCGCTGCTCTCACCCTTGAGGGCGGCCCGCTGCGACTTCTAACGAGACGAGGACGACCGCGTGAATACTGGTACTGTCAAGTGGTTCAACGACCAGAAGGGCTTCGGCTTCATCCAGCCGGATAACGGGGGCAAGGACGTGTTCGTCCACATCTCCGCGGTGGAGCGGGCTGGCCTGCGCGGCCTCGTCGAGGGCCAGAAGGTCTCCTACGAGCTTCAGGCCGACCGGCGCGACAGCACGAAGATGTCGGCCGTGAACCTACAGGTCGCCTGAGGGCGACCGATCGGCCCAGGTTTACGCGGCCTTAACGATAATCCCGTTAAGGTGGCGGAACCTAGGCCGCAAAGGAGCGTCATGAGCCTGCGGGCTCATCGCACGCTCCGCCGGCGGCCACAGGGCCGCCTGCCACGCACAGTCGCTCCCTGGCGGAGCGCCGCAACGATAGAAGAAAAGACATCATGTTGTTCGAATTCACCCGGCGCGACGGCGCGCCCTCCGTCTTCAACGACGGCACAACCTTTCATGTTGACCAGATCAGCCGTTTCGGCGAGGGCAAGAGCCCGATCGACGTGAGCCATCTGATCGACAAGAGCTACGGTTACCACTCCTCGCGCGAGCTGCGTTGGCACCTCGCCGAGCGCTTCGGCCTGACGCCGAACACCGTGGCCGTCCGCGAAGCCCATTAACGGCCGCGGGTCACCTCCAGACCGCCGTCACTGTACGAGGCGGGCCGCGCGCGAGCGCGGACCCGCCTTTGTCGTGTCTGGAGCCGGGGTGCTGCGATGTTCTGCGGGGCGTTCATCCCACCCGCAGCAACTCGGCCAACGCCGCCACATCCCCCGGATTGTCCGACAAGAGCGCGTCGATCTCGCCGTTGGCCAGGGCCCTGACATGCCGGCAATCGGGCCGGAACCGCGCCCCGGCGCAGGAGCAACGCAGGCGCGGACCGCCGCGGCCCTCGACCAGCCGCACGTCGTAGGGCGTGCCGGTGCTGCCACGAACGACGAAATGGAGCAGCGGCGCGCGGGTGCGGCTCGGCGCCACCCCGCGCAGCGCCCGGGCGGCGATGCCGTCGGGCGCGCGCACGCCCTCCCCGGCCCGCTCGCGGGCAAGGCCCAGGCGTCGCGCGAGGCTGGCGATGTCCGGCGCGCCGGCCTCCCGCATCACCGCGAGTGCGATCTCCGCGCAGGCATAGGCGTCCTCGCCGGCATCATGGTGGCGAAACGTCACGCCGACGCGGGCGGCCAGCGACGAGAGCCGGTAGGATCCCTGTCCCTGGCCGCCCTCCCCCGGCCAGTGCCGGCGGGCGAGCTGCACAGTGCAGAGCGAGGTATAGGCCGGTTGCGGCAATCCGTAAGCCTGAAGCGTCGCGGCCAGCACTCCGACATCGAAGCTGGCATTGTGGGCGAGCACCAGGCTGCCGGCGATCTCCGGAAAGGACGGCGCCCCCGCCACGTCCCGCGGCCGGATGCCGTGGACCCGGATGTTGCCCGGAGCAAAGCGCATCTCCGCCGGCCGGATCAGCCGTGATTCCCGCCGCACCACCCGGCCGCCCTCGATCCAGGCGAGGCCGACGGCGCAAGGGCTGTCGCGGCGCTCATTGGCGGTCTCGAAGTCGATCGCGAGGGTGCGGGAGCAGGTCATGCCCGCGCTCTCCCCCGCGAAGGCGCCGAATTTCAGGCGCTGGCCACCATCGTCAGCCACTCGTCCTCCGAGACCACCTTGACCCCGTGCTTCTCGGCATCCTTGAGCTTGCTGCCGGCGCCTGGCCCGGCCACGACGAGATCCGTCTTGGCCGAGACCGAGCCCGAGACCTTGGCGCCGAGACGCTCGGCCGTCGCCTTGGCCTCGCTGCGGGTCATCCTTTCCAAGGTGCCGGTGAAGACCACGGTCTTGCCGCTGAACGCCGCTCCTTGCGCCGCGGCCACCGCCCGCTCGGTCTCGACCTCGGCGAGCAGCGCCTGCACCGCCGCGACGTTGTGCGCCTCGGAGAAGAACTGGATCAGCGAGGCGGTGGTGACCGCACCGATCTCGCCATCATCGGCGAGCGCCCGGTAGGCGTCGCCGGGCACCTGCGCCGCCGCCCGCTCCACCGCCGCCCGCACTCCGGCGGAATCACCAAAGACCTCGACCAGGGCCTCGCGCTGCGGCGCCGACAGGCGGGCCACCGCGCCGCCGGCCAAGAGATCGACCTCCGGATCCCGTGCGGCGTCGAGCAGCCGGTCGCGGGTGGTGGCCCCGACCCGGTTGAGGCTGGCGAGCGCGATCCAGTCCGGCCCCGGCTGGCAAGCGGCCGCCGCGGCGACGCCCGCCATCAGGGCCGGCATGTCGGAAAAATGCTTGGCCAGCGCCTTGGCGGTGGCCTCGCCGACCTGCTCGATGCCCAGCGCGAAGATGAACCGGTTGAGCGGGATGGTTCGGCGTGCCTCGACCCCGGCGAGCAGGTTCTTGATCGCCTTGTCCTCGTCGTCCTTCTTCTTGGCCGCTTTCTTGATCTCCTTGCCGGCGGCGAGCGCCCGCTCGGCCGACAAAGCCTGGCGCCGCGCCACCAAGGCGGCCTTCAGGGGTTCGAAATCGAGGCGAAACAGGTCGGCGGGCTGGCGCACCAGGCCGGCCTCGAACAGGGTCTCGATCGAGGTCTCGCCGAAGCCTTCGATGTCGAAGGCATTTCGCGAGACGAAGTGCTTCAGCCGCTCCTGCCCCTGCGCCGGGCAGATCAGCCCGCCGGTGCAGCGGCGCACCGCGTCGAGCTTGCCCGTGCGCGGGTTGAGGCCGCGCACCGCGTGGCTGCCGCAGGCCGGGCAGGTCTCGGGGAAGCGGTAGGGCACAGCGTCCTTGGGCCGGCGCTCCAGCACCACGTCGGCGACCTTCGGGATCACGTCGCCGGCGCGCAGGACCACCACCGTGTCGCCGACGCGCACATCCGACCCTTGCGTCAGGTCGGCATCGTCCCGCAGGACCTGGCCTGTCCAGATCGCCACACCGCTGCGGATCGGGTTGCCGTCGGCATCGACGCCGTGGACGTAATCCTCGTTGTGGAGCGTCGCGTTCGACACCACCACGCCGCCGACCGTCACCGGCCGCAGGCGCGCCAGCGGGTTGAGCGAGCCGGTGCGCCCGACATTGATGTCGATCGCCTCGACGACGGTCGTGGCGCGCTGGGCCGCGAACTTGTGGGCCAGCGCCCAGCGCGGGGCGCGGGCGACGAAGCCGAGGCGGCGCTGGAGCGCGAAGTCGTCGACCTTGTAGACGACGCCGTCGATGTCGTAGCCGAGATCGGCGCGACGCGCCTCGATCATCCGGTAATGCGCCAGCATCGCGGCCGCGTCCTGGCACAGGACCGTCAGCGGGTTCACCGGCAGGCCCCACTCCCGGAACGCCTCGATCATCTCGAACTGCGAATCCGCCGGGAGCGACGACATCTCGCCGGCCGCGTAGGCGAAGAAGCGCAAGGGCCGCGAGGCGGTGATGCTGGAATCGAGCTGGCGCAGCGAGCCGGCGGCAGCGTTGCGCGGATTGGCGAAGAGCGGCTTGCCGGCCGCTTCCTGGCGGGCATTGATGCCGGCGAAATCGGCGTGCGACAGATAGACCTCGCCGCGCACCTCGCACACCGCCGGCCAGCCCCGGCCGGCCAGCACCTCGGGAATCTCCTTGATCGTTCGCACGTTGGCGGTCACGTCCTCGCCGACCTCGCCGTCGCCCCGCGTCGCCGCGGTGACGAGGCGGCCCGTCTCGTAGCGCAGCGACAGGGACAGCCCGTCGATCTTCGGCTCGGCCGTGAAGGCGACCGGCTCCTCGGCCCCGAGGCCGAGGAAGCGGCGCACCCGCTCGACGAAATCGCCGATCTCCTCGTCCGAGAAGGCGTTGCCGAGCGAGAGCATCGGCATTGCGTGCCGCACCTTGGCGAACTTGTCCGACGCCTTGGCGCCGACGCTGGCCGACGCCTCGCCGGTGCCGGCGAGATCGGGGAAGCGCGCCTCGATCGCCTCCAGCCGGCGCCGCAGGGCGTCGTACTCGGCATCCGAGATCGTCGGCGCATCCTCGCCGTGATAGCGCCGGTCGTGCTCCGCGATCTCCGCCGAGAGGGCGGCGTGGAGGCTCTGCGCGCTCGTCGGGTCGAGGTCGTCGCGGGCGGTGTCGCGGGTGGAGGGCATGGACGCTCTTACACGTGAATCTTGCGCGAGAATCTGGCCGGGCCTGGTGGCCGGCGCGAATCGGCCCTGTCCTGCTCGAGGATGACGTGGATTTCGTTAACCCGCCTACCCCGCTCGGGAGATGACACGGTCAGATCAGCTTCAGCCCCCGGAAGCTCGCATGGCCGTCCCGGCCGACGATGATGTGGTCGTGCACGACGATCCCGAGAGGGCCGGCCACCGCGATGATGTCGCGGGTCATCTTGATGTCGGCCTGGGACGGGGTCGGATCGCCGGACGGGTGGTTGTGGACCAGGATCAGGGCAGTGGCGGAGAGTTCGAGCGCCCGGCGCACCACCTCGCGGGGATAGACCGGGGTATGGTCGACGGTGCCGCGGCCCTGCACCTCGTCGGCGATCAGGCGGTTGCGCTTGTCGAGAAAGAGCAGCCGGAACTCCTCCCGCTGCGCGAACGCCATGGCGGCCCGGCAATAATCGATCACCGCAGCCCAGGACGAGAGCAACGTGCGCTCGGCCACGGCACCCCGGGCCAGCCGCCGCCCCGCCGCCTCCATGATCTTGAGGTCGGTGACGACCGACGGCCCGATGCCGTCGATCTCCAGAAGCCGCTCGGCGGGGGCGCTGATGACCTCGGCGAAGCTGCCGAAGCGGGCGATCAGCGCCTTGGCGATCGGCTTCACGTCGCGGCGCGGGATGGCGCGAAACAGCACCAGTTCGAGGAACTCGTAATCCGGCAGCGTGTCCCCTTGCGCGAAGCGGGCGCGCAGGCGGTCGCGATGGCCGTGGTAATGCGGCTCATCCGCCTTGCCGTCCTGAACCTTGATTCCGGGCGCGGGCGCGCCGGCCTCCGCGAAACCGGGAGTGGTGCGGCGGACCATCGGCCGGACCGTCAGGCGGCGGTGTCGCGCGGCTTGTCCAGCCCCTTGGGCGAAAGGGTGAAGATCTCGACGCCGGTCTCGGTGACCGCCACCGTGTGCTCGAACTGGGCCGAGAGCGAGCGGTCGCGGGTCACGGCGGTCCAGCCATCCGCCAGCACCTTCACGGCCGGGCGTCCGAGATTGATCATCGGCTCGACGGTGAAGAACTGGCCGGGCTTCAGGGCGACGCTGTAGCTCGGCTCGACGTAGTGCAGGATGGTCGGCGCGTCGTGATAGGTGCGGCCGAGGCCGTGGCCGCAGAAATCGCGCACCACCGAGCAGCGCTCGGCTTCGGCAAAAGCCTGGATCGCCGCGCCGATGTCGTTGGTGGTGCCCCCGGGCTTGATCGCCGCGATGCCGCGCATCATCGCCTCATGGGTGATCTCGCACAGGCGCGCCGCCTTGCGGGGCACCTCCCCGACATAGGCCATGCGGCTCGAATCACCGTGCCAGCCATCGACGATCAGGCAGATGTCGAGGTTGACGATGTCGCCCTCGCGCAGGGGCTTGTCGTTCGGGATGCCGTGGCAGACGACGTGGTTGATCGAGGTGCAGATCGATTTCGGATAGCCGCGGTAATGCAGCGAGGCCGGGAACGCGCCGTGATCCATCGCGAAGGTGTAGGCGAGGCGATCGAGCGCCTCGGTGGTGACGCCGGGCGCCACCGCCTCCATCAGCAGGTCGAGGGCCTCGGCGGTGAGCCGGCCGGCCTTGCGCATCGCCTCGAACGCCTCGGGGCCGTGGATCGGCGGCTCCTGCCGGCGGCTGTCCTTGACCGCACTCTGCTCGTCACGACTCATCGGGGGCTCGGGGAATGCTGCTGGCGCGTCACTGGATGAGATCCGGTTTAGGCGCTTCCGGCCTCGAAGCCAAGGAGGAAGGGCGCGCGCGTCACTGCGGGTCGACCCAGGCCCGCGGCCGGGCGGGCGCCCGCTGCGCGACGCGCACCGGATGCGGCGCCACCGGCCGCACCGCGTGGTGGCGCCGCACCCGGCGGGCGGCCCGCCGACGACCTTTCGACGACTCACCCCAGGCGGCGCCGACGACCCCGCCCACCACCGCGCCGATCGGCCCGGCGACCAGGGCGCCCGCGACCGCGCCGGCCCCGGCGCCGACCACGGTGCGGCTCTGGGCCTGCGCCGCGGGGGCGCCGATCAGGGTCGCGCCGCAGAGGGCGGCGAAAAGGGCGGCGAGGAGGCCGAGTCTCGGCGGGAAGCGGGTCACGGGCGATCCTCTCGTGTCGACGACGCTCCTGTCGTGGATGGTCGTGGATACCCGGATGTCGCAGGACCGTGACGAAACCGCGGCGCCTGCATCCCGCCGGCCCGCATCCCCTAGGCGCGGCGGCCCCGAGGGGCTAGGAGAACCCGATGTCCGGGGGCAGCTTGCCCCGCAAGCCAGGAACTCTGAGGCGATGGCAGACAAGGCGGTTCCGCACTTCCACAACCAGGACGGCGTTCCGGTCATCGAGGTCGGCTCGAAGGAGTTCATGTGCATCGGCGCACTGCCGCCGTTCGACCATCCCCACGTCTTCCTCGACATGGGCGCCGACCACGAGATCATCTGCCAGTACTGCTCGACCCTGTACCGCTACAACCCGGCCCTGAAGGCCGGCGTGGCGGCGCCGGCCTCGTGCGTCTGGGACGATCACGCCCGCCTCGCCGCCGAGTAAGCCTTGGCGCAGGATCATCGGCTGCCGGGACAGCGCCCGGTCCCGGACCGGCCGGGCCTGCGCGTCGCGATCGTCGGGGCCGGCATCGGCGGGCTCACGGCGGCCCTGTGCCTGAGCGCCCGCGGGCACGACGTGACACTCGTCGAGCGCCGCACCGCCTTCAGCGAGGTCGGGGCGGGCTTGCAGCTCTCGCCCAATGCCAGCCGGGTCCTGACCGAACTGGGCCTCGGGATGCCCTTGCGCCGGGTCGCCGGCGAGCCGGCCCGGGTGCGGATCCGCAGCCTGACCGGGGCCCGCGAGATCGGCGAGATCGCGCTGGGCGAGGCGATGCGCGAGCGGTTCGGCGCACCCTACTGGGTGGTGCACCGTGCCGATCTCCAGACCATCCTGCTCGAGGCTGCCCGAGGCCGCCCCGGCATCCGCCTGACGATCGGGCGCACCGTGACCGACGTGCAGGAGACCGCGACCGGCACCACCCTGAGCCTCGCCAGCGACGGCGGCCGCAGCGAGACCCTGGCGTCCGACCTCGTGGTGGCGGCGGACGGGGTGCGCTCCACATTGCGGGCCCGGTTCGACCGGCGCGCCTTGCGCCCCCGCGGCGAGGCCGCCTGGCGCGCCACCCTGCCCCGCGAGAGGGTGCCGCCGGACTTCCTCGCCGACGAGACCGGCCTGTGGCTCGGCCCCGGCCGGCACGTCGTGCATTATCCGATCAATGGCGGCCGCCGGCTCAACCTCGTGGCGGTGCTGCCGGACGAGGAGCGCGGCGAGGAATGGGGCGCCCCCGGCGAGCCCGCCCGCCTGCGCGCCGCTTTCGCCGACGCCGCGCCCGCCCTCGCGGGCCTGCTCGCCCGGCCCGAATCCTGGCTGGTCTGGTCGCTGGTCGACCGGCCCGCGGCCCGGCCGATGGCCCGCGGCCGGATCGCGCTCCTGGGCGACGCCGCGCATCCGGTGTTGCCGTTCCTGGCGCAGGGCGCCGCCATGGCGATCGAGGACGCCGCGGTCCTCGCCGCCTGCCTCGTCCCTGGCGAGCCGGTGCCGGCGGCGTTGTCCTGCTACGCCAAGGCCCGGGCCGAGCGGGTCGCCACCATCCAGGCCCATTCGCGCCGCAACGGTCGGATCTACCACGCCGGGACCCTGCTCTCGGCGGCCCGCGACGTGGTGCTGGGCCGCCTCGGGCCGGTGCAGATGACCGAGCGCTACGCCTGGCTCTACGGCTGGCGCCCCGTCGGTTCCGCCTCAGGACTCGGAAGCGAGGGTGACGCGGTTCGGCTGCGCGGGCGTCGTTGAGGGAGGCGGAGTTCCATCCGGCAATTTCGCGGCGTCGCTCGAGGGGTGAGCGTTCGGCCTGCGGCGGCGTCGTGGGCCAGGTTGATCGCCAAGTGGCGGACTACCGCCATGATGTGGGCGCCGTGGCCCTTGCGCAGGCGGGACTGAATCCTCAGCGAAGATCACGTCGAGGACCCCGTGCAAGCTGGTCTCGATCGCCCAGCGCCCGCGCACTGCCTCGGCCGCCTGGGCCGCGGTGAGCGGGGTGGAGGAGACGGAGGAACGTATCTCGCCCGGAAAGCGGCGCGGATCCTTCGAGCCAATCTGTCTCGCGTGCCACGCTGACCGTGCGGTGTTTGATGCGACCGTGGCCCTTGTCGTGCACGGTCACGGTGTCGAGGCGGTCGGGGGAGGTCTCGGCACACAGGCTCCCGACCTCGGCCCGCAAGGTCGGCTGGTTGGCTTTGAGCGCCAGAAGGTCATCGGCACCGGCAGCCCGGATGGTGGCGGCGATGGCGATCAGGTTGGGCCGCTCCGGCCAGGTCTCGCGCACCCAGTCGGCGACGGCGGCCGAGAACGGCGCTGGGTTGATCCGGTTCATCAGGATCGTCAGCCAGCGCCCGCCTGGGGCACGGCGTGGTCGTAGGGCCGGACGCGACGCCGGACGGCGCGGTGGCCACCCGCGGCTTTGGCAGGCACTCCAGGGTCGTCAGGCTCATCCGCGTGGCTCCTCAACCCCGCCGACTGAGTCAGCCTGCGCAATGAGGCAGCCTTCGCGCCAAACGTTGACTCCCGTTATCCCGGGTTCGGGGCCCTGCCCTTGCAACGTCCCGGCTTGCCTACCGCCCTCACACCCCCTCTGATGGGCTCACGGCGCCACGATCCGCTCGACCAGAAGCGGGACGCGCCCGGGAGAACGCCCAGATGCCCTTCACGCCCCTCCGTACCGTGCTGCTCGCCGCCGCGTCCCTCTGCGCGCTGGCCGCCCCCGCCAGCGCCGCCGAGCCGCGCCTGAGCGACGGCAAGGTCAAGCTCGCGGTCCTCAACGACATGTCGAGCGTCTATGCCGATTCCACCGGCCGCGGCTCGGTGATCGCCGCCGAGATGGCGGTGAAGGACTTTGGCGGCACCCTCGATGGCAAGCCGATCGAGATCGTCTTCGCCGACCACCAGAACAAGCCGGATATCGGCTCCAACATCGCCCGGCAATGGTACGACCGTGACGGCGTCGATGTGATCCTCGACGTGCCGACCTCCTCGGTGGCGCTCGCCGTCCAGCAGATCGCCAAGGAGAAGGGCAAGGTGCTGATCGTCTCGGGCGGCGGCACCTCGGACCTCACCGGCCCGCAATGCTCGCCCACCGGCATCCACTGGACCTACGACACCTACGCGCTCTCGCACGTCTCCGGGAACGCCGCGGTGAAGAAGGGCCTCGACACCTGGGCCTTCGTCACCGCGGATTACGCCTTCGGCCATGCGCTGGAGCGCGACGCCGTCGCGGAGGTGAAGCGATCGGGCGGCAAGGTGCTGTCCACGGTGCGCGCGCCCTTCGCCACCGCCGATTTCTCGTCTTTCCTGCTCCAGGCGCAAGCGTCGGGCTCGAAGCTGATCGCCTTCGCCAATGCCGGCGGCGACACCGTCAATGCCATCAAGCAGGCGCACGAATTCGGCATCGTCCAGGGCGGCCAGACCCTGCTCGCCTTGCTCATCAACATCGACGACGTCCACAGCCTCGGCATCGAGGTGGCGCAGAACCTGCTGCTCACCACCGCCTTCTACTGGGACCGCACGCCGGAGACCCGCGCCTTCGCGACCCGTTTCAAAGAGAAGGCCGGGCTGATGCCGACAATGCATCAGGCCGGCGTCTATTCCTCGGTGCTGCACTACCTGAAGGCCGTGCAGGCGGCCGGCAGCGACGAAGCGAAGACCGTGGTCGCCAAGATGCGACAGACGCCGGTCAACGACATGTTCGCCACCAACGGCCGGATCCGCGAGGATGGCCGCATGGTCCACGACATGTACCTGATGCAGGTGAAGACCCCGAAGGAATCGACCGGCGAATGGGACCTCTACAAGCTCGTCGCCACCGTGCCGGGCGACGAGGCGTTCCGGCCGCTGGCGGAGGGCGGCTGCCCGCTGGTCAAGGCGGCGGCCCAATGAGGCGGAGGCTTCAGCGGACCATGTTGCGCAGGCGGCAATAGCCGCCATTGTCCTGATAGCCCGCCGGGCAGCGCCGCACGCAAGCGCCGGCCGCGAATTTCAGCGGCGGCCGGCAGACCTGGCCGCGGCCGAGCTGCCGGCGCTGGTACTGGTAATCCTGCGCCGGGCCGGCTTGCGCGGGCGTGAGCGGCAGAGCGGCGGCGAGGAGAAGCAGGGCGGCGCAGGTCAAGCGGATGGGCATCGGGGGCTCCGGCGCGAGGCGCAGGAACAACGACCGCCGCGGCGGGGAGTTCAGCATGCGATGGAGGCGGAATACCGACGGCCGAAGCTGCCGGCGCATCCGGCGGCTGATTCCCGCTCGAAGTCCCGATGCCACGTCAGAACCTTGGCGACAATCCGCGGACGGAACCAACGGTCGTTTCCTGTCGACCGGTGATCGGGGCTCTCCCCGAAGGCGACAGGACTGTCCGGGCAACGGGGCGGCGCGGGAGATCCCCTCTCCCCGCCCGCCGGGAGAGGAGAAAACCCGCGACTTTTCCTGCCACTGAAGAGCCCTGCGAAAACCGGGACGTGGGTGACCGAAGTCGCCGCCCCTACCCCTCCACCACCAGCTCCACCCGGTCCGCCGCGAACAGGCTGCGGGTCGCCTGGATCGGCACGCCCGCCGCGTCGACGTTGACGCTGGAGAGCACGATCAGCACCCGGCCCGGCGCGAGGTCGAGGCGGGCGGCCTCGTCGGCGGCGGCCGGGCGGGCATGGATGCGGGTCGAGAGGCGGGTGTAGTCGGCGACACCGAATTCCGCATAGGCGCGGGTGAGCGAGCCTAAGCCCGCGTAGGCCGCCGCGAAGCCCGCAAAGCGCGGCAGCGGCAGGCAGGTCCGGGCCGTCGAGAGCGGCGTGCCGTCGGCGCGGTGGATCGTCTGCAATTCGAGCATCGGGTCCCCGGGTCCGATCCTCAACGCCTCCGCGGTGGCCGGATCGGCCGGCACGGTCTCCGCGGCGAGCAGGTCGCCCCAGGCTTCGCGGCCGGCCTTGCTCACGATCTCCGAGAAGCGGGTGCGCCGGCCGATCGGGTAGGCGAGCCGCGGCGTCTCCACGAAGGTGCCGCGCCCCTGCGTCGCCCGCACCAGCCCGCGCTCCGCCAGCGCCGCCAGCGCCCGGCGCACGGTGTGGCGGTTGACCCCGAATCGCGCCGCCAGCGCTGCCTCCGTCGGCAACTGGCTGCCCGGGGCGAGGTGCCCCGCCTCGATATCGGCGGACAACCCGTCGGCGATCTGGCGCCACGCCGCCAGGCCCTCGCCCCGCGCCAGGATCGTCACCGCTCCGTCCGTCACCGGGCCGTCGCCGCCCGCGCTCATACCGTCATCCAAGTTTCATTTGCTCCTCGGTTGTCGGTTGTCTATACCATTAGACAACACGGAAGCCAGCAGGCAGGCCGACCCGACGATGCACGACCATACCCCATCTCCCGGCGAATCGCCCGACCTCGCCGCCCGCCGCGCCGTGATGGCATTGTGCGGCGACGCCCGGCCCGAAGAATTGCGCCAGGCACTGACGCAGCTCGGCGCGACCGACGCCCCCGAGGATCTGCGCCCGCCCGAGACCGGCCTCGTGATGACCCGCGGCCGCATCGGCGGCGACGGCCGGCCGTTCAACCTCGGCGAGGCGACGGTGACCCGGGCTGCGGTGCGCTTGCGCGGCGGCGAGACCGGCTTTGCCTACCATCTCGGCCGCGACCGGGCGAAGGCGCGGCTCGCCGCGACCCTCGACGCGCTGTGGCAGGTCCCTCACCGGCGCGAGGCGGTCGAGGCGGCGCTCGCTCCCGTCGCGGCCCGCCGGGCCGCCGAGCGCGCCGCCGAGGCGCGGCGGATCGCGGCGACGCGGGTGAACTTCTTCACCATGGCCCGAGGAGAGGATTGATGCTCGCCCGCGGCTTTGCCGACCCCGTCCACGACGCTCAGGGCGTCTTCCGCGCCGTGATGGAGGCGCTCGCCCGCCCCGGCACGGTCCAGCCGCTCGCCCCGCGCCTGGAACCTCCGGCACCGCTGACGCCGGAGCTAGCCGCCATCGCGCTGGCGCTGGCGGATGCCGACGCGCCGCTCTGGCTCGATGCCGGCCTGGCGCGAAGCCCGGCGGTGGCGGGGTTCCTGCGCTTCCATACCGGCGCCCGCATCACGGACAACCCGGACGAGGCGGCCTTCGCCCTGGTCTCGGAGGCCGCCGCCTGCCCGGATTTCGCCACCTTCGCGCAAGGAACGCCGGCCTACCCTGACCGCTCCGCCACCCTGGTTCTCGCGGTCTCGACCCTGTCGGACCGGGACGGCTGGCACCTCGACGGGCCGGGCATCCGGGGGAGTGCCCGTCTCGCGGCCTCGCCGCTGCCGGCCGACAGTCTCGACCGGCTCGGCCGCAACCATGCGGGCTTCCCGCAAGGGGTCGACCTGATCCTGGCGGCCCCCGGCCGCCTCGCCGCGCTGCCGCGCTCCACCCGCGTCACGACCTGAGGTTAGAGCCATGTACGTGGCCGTGAAGGGCGGCGAGGCCGCCATCGCCAACGCGCACCGGCTGCTGGCCGAGACCCGCCGGGGCGACACCGCGGTGCCGGAACTCTCGGTGGCGCAGATCCGCGAGCAGATGGCCTTGCTGGTCGACCGGGTGATGACCGAGGGCTCGCTGCACGATCCCGACCTCGCCGCGCTCGCCCTGAAGCAGGCGCGCGGCGACCTGATCGAGGCGGTGTTCCTGGTGCGGGCCTACCGCACCACCCTGCCCCGCTTCGGCGCCTCCGAGCCGGTCGAGACCGGCGCCATGACCTTGCGCCGGCGCATCTCCGCCACCTACAAGGACCTGCCCGGCGGCCAGGTGCTCGGCCCGACCTTCGACTACACCCACCGCCTCGTCGATTTCGCGCTCGCCGCCGAGGGCGAGGCGCCGGTGGCGGCCGAAGCCGAGCCGCTGCCGGACGCCGCCCACGCCCCGCGGGTCACCGACCTTCTGGGCAATGCCGGGTTGATCGAGCCCTCCGCCCCGGACGACGGCACCCCGCCCGCCGACCTCACCCGCGAACCGCTCGACTTCCCGGCCGACCGGGCGCTCCGGCTCCAGGCCCTCGCGCGCGGCGACGAAGGCTTCGTGCTCGCGCTCGGCTACTCGACGCAGCGCGGCTACGGCCGCACCCACCCCTTCGTCGGCGAGATCCGGGTCGGCACGGTGGCGGTCGAGTTCGTGCCGGAGGAGCTGGGCTTTGCCGTCCCCCTCGGCGAGATCGACCTCACCGAGTGCCAGATGGTCAACCAGTTCCACGGCAGCGCCGAGGTGCCGCCC
Source organism: Methylobacterium aquaticum (assembly GCF_001043915.1). Taxonomy (GTDB): domain Bacteria; phylum Pseudomonadota; class Alphaproteobacteria; order Rhizobiales; family Beijerinckiaceae; genus Methylobacterium; species Methylobacterium aquaticum. Next base: position 27,847 of record NZ_LABX01000048.1, read on the forward strand.
CAGTTCACCCGCGGCTACGGCCTCGCCTTCGGCCAGAGCGAGCGCAAGGCGATGGCGATGGCGCTGGTCGATCGCGCGCTCCGGGCCGAGGAACTCGGCGAGCCGATCGGCGCACCGGCGCAGGACCAGGAATTCGTGCTCGCCCATTGCGACGCGCTCCAGGCGACCGGCTTCGTCGAGCACCTGAAGCTGCCCCACTACGTCGATTTCCAGGCCGAGCTGGAGCTGGTGCTGCGCCTGCGCGCCGAGCACGCCGCCCGGCACGCGACGCCTCAGACCGAGATGAAGGAGGCCGCCGAATGAGCGCCGCCACCCCTGAGACCGGCTACAACTTCGCCTATCTCGACGAGGGCACCAAGCGGATGATCCGCCGGGCGATCCTCAAGGCGATCGCGATCCCCGGCTACCAGGTGCCCTTCGCCTCCCGCGAGATGCCGATGCCCTATGGCTGGGGCACCGGCGGCGTGCAGGTCACCGCGGCGATCCTGGGGAAGCGCGACGTGCTCAAGGTCATCGACCAGGGTTCGGACGATACCACCAACGCGGTCTCGATCCGCGCCTTCTTCGCCCGCACGGCCGACGTGGCCGTCACCACCCGGACCCGCGACGCGACCGTCATCCAGACCCGCCACCGCATCCCGGAGGCGCCGCTGCACGAAGGGCAGGTGCTGGTCTATCAGGTGCCGATCCCCGAGCCGCTGCGTTTCCTGGAGCCGCGGGAGACCGAGACGCGCCAGCTCCACGCGCTCGCCGAGTACGGCCTGATGCACGTCAAGCTCTACGAGGACATCGCCCGCCACGGCCACATCGCCACCACCTACGCCTACCCGGTCGAGGTGGCAGGCCGCTACGTCATGGACCCCTCGCCGACGCCGAAATTCGACAACCCGAAGATGGACGATTGCCCGGCGCTCCAGCTCTTCGGTGCCGGCCGCGAGAAGCGAATCTACGCCGTGCCGCCCCACACGCGGGTGCGCAGCCTCGACTTCGAGGACCATCCGTTCCGGGTCCAGAGCTTCGACACGCCGTGCGCGCTCTGCGGCGCGGAAGGCGTCTATCTCGACGAGGTGCTGCTCGACGATGCCGGCAAGCGGATGTTCGTCTGCTCCGACACCGACCATTGCGAGGAACGCCGGGCGGACGGGCATGTCGGCACCGGCGGGATGGAGACGGCGCATGTCTGAGGTCATCGTCCGCCGCGCCGGCAAGCCCGACCTGCCGGCCGTGCTCGGCCTTTACGCCGAACTGAACGACGGCCGGGTCGCGACCCTGGACCAGGCCGAGGCGCTGCTGGCCCGCCTCGACGCCTATCCCGATTACGGGCTCTACGTGGCCGAGGTCGAGGGCCGGATCGTCGGCACCTTCTGCCTCGTCATCCTCGACAACATCGCCCATTGGGGCACGCCCTCCGCCCTGGTCGAGAGCGTCGTCGTCGGCGCCGCCGAGCGCGGCACCGGCCTCGGCCGGCGGATGATGCAGGAGGCCGGGCGCCTCGCGGCCGAGAAGGGCTGCTACAAGCTCGCCTTGTCCTCGAACGTCGACGCCAAGCCCGCGCACCGCTTCTACGAGAGCCTCGGCTTCGAGCGCTACGGCTACAGCTTCCGCCTCGATCCGCCCTTTGCGGCCGAGACGGGACTTTCGGAAGACGGAGACGCGGCGGCTTCCTCCTCTCCCCGCGGGCGGGGAGATGCGTCGAGCCTCCCTCACCCTCGCTCCGGCTTCGCCTCCCCTCGCTTCACCCCCGACGAGGGAGGTGAAGCCCTCTTCCCGCCCGCGGGGAGAGGAGACGTCCCGCGCCTTTCCCGTTCCTCGAACAGTCACGCAACCGACGTGGAGGAGACCGCATGAGCGACGCCCTGCTCCAGGCCCGCGGCCTGACCAAGCATTACGGTGCCCGCCTCGGCTGCGCCGACGTGTCCTTCGATCTCGATCCCGGCGAGGTGCTGGCGATCGTCGGCGAATCCGGCTCCGGCAAGTCGACGCTGCTCTCGCTCGTCGCCACCGAGCTTGCCCCCGATTCCGGCAGCGTCTCCTACCGGATGCGCGACGGGGTGATGCGCGATCTCAGCCGCTTGAGCGAGGCCGAGCGCCGGGCCCTGATGCGAACCGATTGGGGCTTCGTGCGCCAGGACGCGCGCCAGGGCCTGCGCATGGCGGTCTCGGCCGGCGGCAATGTCGGCGAGCGGCTGATGGGGGCCGGCGCCCGCCATTACGGCACCATCCGCGGCACGGCGCTGGATTGGCTCGCCAAGGTCGAGATCGCCGCCGACCGGGTCGACGATCCGCCGACGCGGTTCTCCGGCGGCATGCGCCAGCGGCTCCAGATCGCCCGCAACCTCGTCACCGGCCCGCGCCTCGTGCTGATGGACGAGCCGACCTCCGGCCTCGACGTCTCGGTCCAGGCCCGCCTCCTCGACCTGATCCGCGGCCTCGTCGCCGAACTCGGGCTGGCGGTCATCATCGTCACCCACGATCTCGCGGTGGCCCGCCTGCTCTCCCACCGCGTGATGGTGATGCGCGCCGGCCGGGTGATCGAGACCGGCCTCACCGACCAGGTGCTCGACGATCCGGCCGAGCCCTATACCCAGCTCCTCGTCTCATCGGTGCTCGCCGCATGACGTCCGCCAAGATCACGTCCGCCACGATCGTGCCAGCCCTCGAATTCCGCGACGTCGCCAAGACGTTCACGCTCCACCTGCGCGGCGGCGTGCAACTGCCGGTGATGGGCGGCGCCGACCTCGCCGTCTATCCGGGCGAATGCGTCGTGCTCGGCGGCCCCTCGGGCGCCGGCAAGTCCTCGCTCCTCAAGATGGCCTACGGCAATTACCGCTGCGACCGCGGAACGATCCTGGTGCGCGACGGCGAGACGGTGACCGACGTCGCCTCGGCCTCGCCCCGGGAGGTGCTGGCCCTGCGCCGGCACACGATTTCCTACGTGTCGCAGTTCCTGCGGGTAATCCCGCGGGTCGGCGCCCGCGAGGTGGTGGCCTCCGCCGGCCGCGAGGGCGGCCTGGCGGCGGACCGCGCCCTCGCCCGGGCCGAGGAGCTTCTGTCCTGCCTCAATCTCCCTGAGCGCTTGTGGGACTTGCCGCCCGCGACATTCTCGGGCGGCGAGCAGCAGCGGGTCAACATCGCCCGCGGGCTGATCGCCGAGCGGCCGATCCTGCTCCTCGACGAGCCGACGGCCTCCCTGGATGCGCGGAACCGCGCCGTGGTGGTCGAGCTGATCCGTGCCCGGCAGGCGGCCGGCGCGGCACTCCTCGGCATCTTCCACGACACCGACGTGCGCGAGGCGGTGGCGACCCGGGTGGTCGACGTCACCGCCTTTCGCCAACGCCAAGCCGCCTAGACCAGTTGCCGCCTAAACCAAAAGCCGCCTGAACGGGGGACCCCCATGCAAGACCGGATCCTCGAGAACGCCACCCTGGTGCTGCCCGACCGGGTGCAGAACGGCTGGCTCGCCATGGTCGATGGCCGCATCGCCGAGATCGGCGAGGGCCGGGCGCCGGAACGCGGCCTCGACCTCGACGGCGACCACCTGATCCCGGGCCTCGTCGAACTGCACACCGACCACCTCGAGAGCCACTACGCCCCCCGCCCCAAGGTGCGCTGGCACCCGCTCGGCGCCGTGCTCGCCTACGACGCGCAGATCGCGGCGTCCGGCATCACCACGGTGTTCGATTCGTTGCGCGCCGGCAGCGACCCGGATGGCAGCGGCTTGGGCCCCGAGCTGATGCAGCTCGCCGCAGCGATCGAGACCGCCAAGGGCGCCGACCTGTTCCGCGCCGAGCACCGGACGCATCTGCGCTGCGAGATTCCCTCCGGCGACCTGCTCGACACGGTGCGGGACTTCACGGCGCTCTATCCCGTCGGGCTGATCTCGCTGATGGACCACACCCCGGGCCAGCGCCAGTTCCGCGACATCGAGAAATACTACACCTACGCCACCCGCGGCGGCCGCTCGCTGTCGGAGATCCAGGCCAACACCGCCCTGAAGATCCGCGACGGCGAGGCTTTCAACGCGGTCAACCGCCCGGCCCTGGTGGCGCTGGCCCGGGCCCACGGCATCGCGCTGGCGAGCCACGACGACACGACGCGCGCCGACGTCGCCCTGGCCCAGGACGAAGGCGTGCGCCTCGCCGAGTTCCCGACGACGCTGGAAGCCGCGGACGCCGCGCATGCGGCCGGCATCACCGTGATGATGGGGGCGCCGAACCTGATCCGCGGCGGCTCGCATTCGGGCAACGTCGCGGCGGAGGACCTGGCCCGGGACGGGCTCCTCGACGTGCTCTCCTCCGATTACGTGCCGGGAAGCCTGGTGATGGCGGCCTTCGGCCTGCCCGAACGGGTCGAGTCCATCACCCTGCCCGAGGCGATCGCCACCGTCACCGCCAACCCCGCCCGTGCCACCGGCCTCGACGACCGTGGCGCGCTGGCCCCGGGCCTGCGGGCCGACGTCGTCCGCGTGCGCCTCGCCGCGGGCGTGCCGGTGGTGCGCCAGGTCTGGCGCCAAGGCCGGCTGGTGGCCTGATGGGCGACGGCGGCTTCGTCCTGGTGGTCGGCCCGAGCGGGGCCGGCAAGGACACCCTCCTGCGGCTCGCCCGCGAGGCCCTGGCGGGGGATCCCCGCTACGTCTTCCCGCGCCGCCTCGTCACCCGTCCGCCTTCGGCGCACGAGGACAACGCTCCGATCACCGAGGAGGCGTTTTGCGCCGGCGAGGCGGAGGGCCGCTTCGCCCTGTCCTGGCGCGCCCATAATCTCGGCTATGCCCTGCCGGCGGAGACGGTGGCGCTCGCCCAGGCCGGGCACATCGTGGTCTGCAACGTCTCGCGCCGGGCGGTGGGCGAGGCGCGCCGGCGCCTGCCCGGCGTCACCGTGGTCGAGATCACCGCACCGCCCGAGGTGCTGGCCGCCCGCCTCGCCGCCCGCGGGCGGCGCGAGGACGGCGATCTTAGGGCACGGTTGTCGCGCTCGGCCTCGGTCACCGCCGACCTCGTGGTGATGAATGACGGACCGCCCGAGGCCGCCGCGGACCGGCTCCTCGCCCATCTGCGGGCGCGCTGACCATCCCCGCCCCGCGCGCGCCGACCGCTCTCCTCCCGCCGCACGCGCGTCGCTCCTGCGGCGGCGTCATTGCGGCCGCGCTTTGCGAAACTTTTCCGGCTCGTCCATGATTTCCACCCAGGACCCCCTTATCTGGCGGTCCGAACGGGAGATCAGGACCACCGTGATGAGCGATCCGCGCGAGACCGAGTTGAAGCTGGATGTCGAGGCTTCCGACATCACACGCCTGCGGGAGCACCCGCTGCTCGCCGGAGACTGGACCGAGACCGAGCTGACCTCGGTCTATTACGACACGCCGGACGGGCGCCTGCGCGAGGCCGGCTACACCCTGCGGGTACGCCAGGACGGCGACCGCCACATCCAGACCGTGAAGGCACGGGGCGGCGGCGGGGTCGGCCTGTTTGACCGACCGGAATGGGAGAGCGACATTGCGGGGCCGAATCCCGAGCCCGCCTCCTTTGCCGGCACGCCTATCGCCAAGCTCCTCGACGGTGCGGCGGAGTTGAGCCCGCTCTATTCGTCCACGGTGACCCGCAGCGTGCGCCGCCTCGCCGATACCGGACCGGCCGGCAGCCGCATTGAGGTCGCCCTCGACCGCGGCCGGGTCTGGGCGCCGGACGACCGAGTCTCCCCGATCAGCGAGCTTGAGCTCGAACTGACCGGCGGCGCGCCCTCGGCCCTGTTCGATCTCGCCCGCAGCCTCGGCGCCGACGTGCCGCTGCGCCTCGGGGCGCTGAGCAAGTTCGAGCGCGGCGACGCCCTGATCAGGGGCCGCCTCGGCCGCGCGGTGAAGGCCGATCCGGTGCCGCTCGACCCCGAGATGAATGCCGCCCAGGCGTTCCAGGCCGTGGCCTTCGCCTGCCTGCGCCAGATGCGCCTCAACGAGACCGTGCTGCTCTCGCGCCGCGACGTCGAGGCGCTGCACCAGCTGCGGGTGTCCCTGCGCCGGCTACGGTCAGCCTTCTCGCTGTTCGGTAGCGTGATCGAGGACCGGCGGATCCCCGCCCTCAAGGCCGAGCTGAAGCGCCAGAGCGAGCCCTTCGGGCACGCGCGCAACCTCGACGTCTATCTTGGCAAGACGCTGCCGCGGGAGCGCGAGCGGCGCCCGGACGAAACCGGGCTGCTGATCCTGGAGCGCCATCTCGAGACCGAGCGCGCGGCGGCCCACGAGGCGGTGCGGGCGGTGCTGGAGAGCCACGCTTGGCGCGACCTCCTGCTCGACCTCGTCGCCTGGATCGAGGCCGGTCCCTGGCTCGGCCCGGACAGTCCGAATGCTGACCTCCGCGACGGCCCGGCCCCGACCTTCGCCACGGCGGAGCTGGAGCGCCGCCGCCGCCAGGTCAAAAAGCGCGGACGCCACCTCGCCGACCTCGACCCCGAGGCGCGCCACGGGGTGCGGATCGCCGCCAAGAAGCTGCGCTACGGCGCCGAATTCTTCGCCGCCCTCTACGACGGGAAGAAAGCGGCCAAGCGCCACACGCATTTCGTGGAGGCCCTGGCCGACCTGCAAGACCATCTTGGCGATCTCAACGACATCGCCACCGCCCACACCCTGGCGGCCGAGCTTGCCAGGGGCGCGCCAGAGGGCGCCGTCTTCGCGGCGGGCCTCGCCACCGCCGACAATGAGGCCCGCACCGGGCGCCTGCTGGCCGAGGCCGCCAAGGCGCACGAGGCGCTGATCGACATCCGCCCGTTCTGGCGCTGAACCGGGGACCAGGGCTTTTGCGCCTGATCCGTCAGGCGCGGGGCATCAGGGCGTAGAGGGTGATCGCGGCGGCGTTCGAGACGTTGAGGCTCTGGATCGCGCCCCGGAACGGGATCCGGGCCATCACGTCGCAGCATTCGCGGGTGCGCTGGCGCAGGCCCTTGCCCTCGGCCCCGAGCACCACCACGAGCGGCGCCCGCGGCCCGACCGCGTCGAGGGTCTCGGGCGCCTCCGAATCGAGGCCGACCCGGGTGAAGCCGCGCTCGCCGAGTTCGATCAGCGCCTCGGCGAGGTTGCGCACCACCACGAACGGCACGTGCTCCAGCCCGCCCGAGGCGGATTTGGCGAGCACGCCGGTGACCGTCGGCGAATGCCGGGCGGTGGTGACGATGGCGGTGACGCCGAAGGCGGCCGCCGTCCGCACGATGGCGCCGACATTGTGCGGGTCGGTGATCTGGTCGAGGGCGAGCAGCACCGCATCGTCCGGCAGCGCGTCGAAGGCCGGGCCCGCGAGCGGCTCCGCCTCGAGATAGAGCCCCTGATGCACCGCATCGGGCCCGAGCAGCCCGGTGATGGCGCCAGGCTTGACGATCTCAGGGGTGATGCGCAGCTCGCCGATCTCCTCGGCGAGGCGGAGCGCTGCATTCTCGGTGGCGAGAAGCTTGATGAGCGCCCGCTTCGGGTTGCGCAGGGCCTCCGAGACCGGATGCCAGCCATAGAGGATCGTCAGCCCGTCACGGTCGTCCTGCGCCTCGGCCCCCGGCCGCCGCCCTGCCCCGCCCTTGCTCTGCCCGAACCGGCCCTGGGCGGGTTTGCCCGCCCCGAATCGGGTCTGCCCGCCCGCACGCGGGCCCTGCCTCGTCGTCATTCCGTCGTCCCGCTCGCGTTCGAGGCCCAACCCGGACCCGACAAGGCGAACCTGCCGTCCCCCGTCAAGCCCATCAATCCGGTTGCCCTCCCGGCAGAACCCCACTATAGCTCCCCTCGCCCCGCTTGAGCGCCCTTCGTCTAGCGGTCTAGGACGTCGCCCTTTCACGGCGAAAACACGGGTTCGAGTCCCGTAGGGCGCGCCAATAATATCAAGCGCTTAGCTCGATTTTATGCGGCGCGTGTCCAAGGTTTGTCCAATAAGCAGCCTTGCAGCGGGGTGGAGTGCTACGGAGCGGCATATGCGATGCCGCCGCCCTACCCGTAACGATCGATCTCCCAGGACCGAACCCCCAGCCAGACCGTTATGAGCGGTCGGGTTTGACGATAGCCTCCCACTTTGCTCAGGAGCGGGCGTTCCGCATCCGACCCAGCCTCGCCGTTCTGGATGTCCCACGATCCACGGCTAGTCAGCTATTCAGGGCAAGCGCACACCGCGCTCGGCCTCGAAGTGGCACTTCCAATCTCGCCGCAGATCGCCGGGCCGTCGCTCGAAACGTTCATCGAGAAAGACCGCGGCCTCAATACGGTCGGCGCGGAAATGACGGAAGGCTTGTCGGAGTTCACACCACGCGGCAAGCAGGCGGACGGTGTCGGCGTAGCCGACGATCACCGGCCAGACGACGCGCTCACTCGCGCGGCCAGCCTTATCGCGGTAGCGGATGCGCACCTTGCACCCCGCGCGGATCGCAGCACGCAGCCGCGCCATGTCGAGGCCATCGACGGACGTAGCGCGGGCGGGAGCAGCGCCGACGCCCGGGTCGGCAATGAACGGGCGCAGATGGTCGGGGACGACGTTGGCGATCTTAGCGAGCAGATCGCGCGCCGCGTTCGCCAGCCCTGGATCGCCGCGGTCTGCGACCCACTGCGCGCCCAGCACCGCCGCTTCCAACTCGTCAGTGCTGAGCATCAACGGCGGCATGTCGTAGTCGCGGTCGATGACGTAGCCCACCCCTGCTTCACCCCGGATCGGGACGCATTGCGCGATCAGGTCCGCGACGTCGCGGTAGACCGTGCGGATCGTCACTTCGAGTTCGGCCGCCAGCATTGAGGCCGTGATCGGTCGCGCCGAGCGGCGCAGAATCTGGATGATCTGGAACAGGCGATCGGCGCGACGCATCAGCTCATCCCTGCTGACAGGACGGTGTCAGCAGGGTTCGGTTACGCCCATGCTCCGCGGCGTCAATGCCGCGGCCGTTCCGGAGGACAGCGTGCATCTCGCCTCGACCCGCATTATCACCGCCGACGTTGATCGTCTTATCGCGTTCTACGAGGCGGTGACGGCGCTCCCCGCCACCCGCTACACGCCTGACTTCGCCGAGTTGCGCACGACGGGCGCGACGCTGGCGGTCGGCAGTACACGTACCCTGGCCCTGTTCGGCGGTGACACCGCCACCCAGGCGGCGGCCAACCGGAGCGCGATCATTGAGTTCCGGGTCGGGGATGTCGACGCGGAATACGCACGGCTCGCGCCCGACCTTGGTTGGGCGCTGGTGCAACCGCCGACGACGATGCCATGGGGCAACCGCTCCCTGCTGCTGCGCGACCCGGACGGCTCGCTCGTCAATCTGTTCGCCCCGGTGACGGCGGAAGCCAAGCAGCGTCTCGACCAACCATAATCTCTGTCGTGATTTGATCGTCCGCGTCCTAAGGGTCGGAAGCGGACGTTTGCAACGTCTGCAACGGGTGGGAAGTCATCGTTGGCTTGGTAGCCGGAAGCAGGTTCTCTGTCCCTGATTACGGCACTTGGCAACCTCTCGTAGGGCGAGTTCTAGTCTTGGTTTCACGCGCTGGCGATGACGAATGCCTGCTGCGCCGCCCTGACCTCATCTCCGTGCTCTGCCGCCCAGGACAGGATCGCCTGAAGATGGGGCTCCAACGACCGCCCCAGAGGCGAGATCTCGTAGGTGACGGCGACCGGAGCGGTGCTGACGACGGACCGCTTGATGAACCCGTTCGCCTCCAGCCTGCGCAGGCATTGCGTGAGCGCCTTCTGGGTGATGCCCTTTTGCGCCCGGCGCAGTGCATTGAAGCGCATGGGGCCGTCGCAGAGGCTGGCCAGGACCAGCAACGTCCATTTGCTTGTGATGTGCTCCAGGATCACGCGGTTCAGTTCGAGGTCGTCGGGGGACGATGCCGCCATCGGTGGGATACTCCAGGCTACCAAGTCGCCTTCTGGTGCCTAATTGCATACAGGTATAGATACTATACCAAACTGCCTCCGTAGACACAGGAGGCCGTCGTGCCAACCACGCAACCCGATACCCAACCGGCAACGGACCATCGAACGAGCGCCGGGCGGACCGTGCTGGTGCTCGGGGCAACCGGGCAGCAAGGTGGGGCCGTCGCCGCTGCCCTGCGGGCGAACGGCTGGTCCGTCAGGGCGCTCGTGCGCGATCCGGACGGCGGGAAGGCCAAGAGGCTTTCGTCCACGGGCGTCGATGTGATCCGGGGCGACCTCGACGACCCAGCCTCCGTCCAAGCGGCAATAGTCGGCGTTCACGGGGTCTTCAGCGTGCAGCCGAGTTCCGGCCAAGGTCCCACCTACGGCGTAACCGACGAGCAGGAGATCCGTTGGGGAAAGAGGATTGCCGACGTCGCGTTGGCCGCGGGAGTCCAACACCTCGTCTACTCGTCCGTGAACGCGGTCGGTCGAGGCCCGACCGGGATGGGCCATTTCGACAGCAAGTTCGCGATCGAGGAGCACATCCGCGGCCTCGACCTACGCAGTACTATCGTCCGGCCTGCTGCCTTCATGGAACTATTGATGCTCCCCGGCATGGGGCTGGACCACGGGTATTTCAGCTTCTTCCTTCGGCCAGAGCAGGTCGCGCAGGTGATCGCTGTCCAGGACATCGGGGCGATTGTTGCGGCAGCGTTCGCTGCCCCGGACCATTTCGCCGGTCGGACCATCGAGATCGCGGGCGACGAGGTAACGGGGGCGCAACTCGGCGAGGCGCTGAGCCGAGCGGCGGGCAGGACCATCACCTATCTGCGCTTCCCCGACGATGTCCTCGCAGGGAACGCGTTCTTGGGTCGGTTAGCGGCCCTGGTCGATGACGGTCGTCTGGCGGGCAACGCCGACATCGACGCGCTCCGAAGGGAGTTTGGCAGGCTGACGCGCTTCGACGAGTGGCTCTCCGGTCCCGGCAAGCCGTTGTTGCAGCATGCGCTTCAAGCGAGAAGCACGTCGGTGTCCCTTCGCTAACAGGCGCTCGGACGGTCCGAGATCGCGCCGGGAAACGGCACAGCGTCTGAATGCGGGCTCCACAACGGTCAGACGGCGAGGCGCCTGTCAGGCCGTAGATCGGCTATGCCGAATGGCGGAAAGCAGACCTTTGCCGGGTCTGCTTTGGGTCGGGAGCAGCGGTTCACTCCCCCGCCGAGCGTGAAGATTTCCAGGGCTCGGGCCGTTTGAGCACTCCAGTAACGCCCCGCGGGACTTGATGTCGGGCCGTAGGCATCGTGTTCGAGGCGGGAGTCGTTGGACATGAGCGGGTACCTCCCGTGCATTGGTCGATGCGCAGCCTGATGCACCCTTACCTTGGATCCACGAGCGAGAAGGCCATCAGGAACGACGTCGCCGCGACATCATCCATGATGGCCCGGTGATCAGGCCGCCAGTGCCTTCTCGGCCCGCATCCGGGCAAGAGCGTCGCGGGCCATGACCTCGTCGAACTCGCCCGCGAGCTTTGCGGTGACGACGGTCGCCACGCTGTTGCCGATCACGTTGGTGGTCGCGATCGCGATCGACATGAAGCGGTAGACCCCGAACAGGATCGGCAGACCCTCCAGTGGCAGCACGCCTGTGGCGGCCACCGTTGCGGCGAAGACCACGAAGCTGCCCCCCGAGACCGTCGCGGCGCCCTTGGACGTCAGCAGCATGATCGCCAGGATGCCAAGCTGCTGCCCGAGATCGAGCGGCACGTGGTAGGCGCTCGCCAGGAAGATGACGCCCATCGACATGTAGATCGAGGTGCCGTCGAGGTTGAATGCGTAGCCGGTGGGCAGCACGAGACCGACAGACTGCCGCGAGCAGCCGTAGGTCGGCAGCTTCTCCAGCAGGCGCGGCAGCACGCTCTCAGAGGAGGCGGTCCCGAGCACGATGTAGATCTCCTCCTTGATGAAGGCGAGGAACCGGAACAGGTTGATCTTGAACGCGGCCGAGATCGCGCCGAGCACCACCACGATGAAGAGGATCACCACGGCGTAGAAGCTGAGCACGAGGTAGATCAGCGAGAGTAGGACACTCGTGCCGCTCGATCCGACCGCGAAGGCGACCGCCCCGAAGGTGCCGATCGGCGCGCACCACATGATCAGGTGGATGAACTCGAAGAATGCGTCAGAGATCGTGTTGAGGCCGCGCTCGATCGGCTGGCGCTTCTCGGGCGACAGATTCAGCAGGGCCGCACCGAAGATCAGCGCGATGACCAGTACCTGGAGCAACTCGCCGCGGGCGAAGGCGCCGATGAAGTTGTCCGGGAAGACGTTGAGGATGAAGTCGAGCGTCGAATGCGGCGCGGTTGCCCCGGTCGGTGCCTTGCCCTGCGCGAGCGTGGCCTTGGTCGTCTCCGCCATGCCCTGGCCGACGCCGAGGAGGTTTCCGGCGAGCAGGCCCACGGCCAGCGCGATGGTCGAAACGATCTCGAAATAGAGCATCGCGATCAGCCCGACCTTGCCGACGCGCTTGAAGTCGCCCGCCGAGGTCACGCCGACCACCACGCACAGGAAGACCAGCGGCGCCACCGCGGTCTTGATCAGGCGCAGGAAGATGTCGCCGAGGATCTTGAGCTGGGACGCGAAGCTCGGGAACAGGAAGCCCACCGCGGCGCCGAGCACCATCGCCACGATGATCTGGAAGCCGAGGTTGGTCCAGATCGACGTGCGCGGCTTGGCGGTGGATGCGGGTGGCGGGTGCAGACCGGTGGGCGTGCTGGCGGTCATCGACATGGTTTCCTCCTGTGGGTCGGCGAAGACCGCGTGCTCTTGTTGTCGCCGAGGGCGGTGAAGCCCTGCGGCGCGGCGCGTTCGGTCGGCGGGATGCGATGGGGGGTGAGGTTCAGCGGTCGCGCGGCACCGAGGCGAGCACGCGGTCGACCATCTGCGGGGCAGAGCCAAGGTAGTTCGCCGGGTCGGTCAGGCGATCGATCGCGGCACGGTCGAAGTGGGCTGCAACCTCGGGCACCGCGGCCAGTGCCTCGGCGAGCGTGCCGCCCTGCTCGTTCACGACGCGGCAGGCGGCGTAGACGAGGTCGTGCGCCTGCTGGCGGCCGGTATGGGGCGCGAGCGCCATCATCACGGCCTCGGCGACGATCAAGCCCCGGCTGATGCCGAGGTTCTTGCGCATCTGCGCCTCGTCGACGATCAGCCCGCCGAGCGCGAACTTGGCCTGATGCAGGGCCCCCGCCGCGAGCACGAAGCTCTCGGGGATCGCCATCCATTCGGCGTGCCAGGGGCCCGTCGCCCGCTCGAAGTCCTGCACCATGGCATCGAGCATCAGACCCGCCTGCTGGCGCACGCCCTTGGAGGCGGCGAGCATCAGTTCGGACGAGATCGGGTTGCGCTTCTGCGGCATGGTCGAGGAGGCGCCGCGCCCGGTGACGAAGGGCTCGTAGACCTCGGCGAACTCGGTCGAGGCCATGATCATGACGTCGAGGGCGATCTTGCCGAGGGAGCCGGTGATCAGGGCGAGGAGGTTGACCACCTCGGCGAAACCGTCGCGGGCCACGTGCCACGTCGAGACCGGCACGCCGAGACCGAGTTCGCGGCAGAGGGCTTCCTGGACGGCAAGCCCGTGCTCGCCAAGCGAGGCCAGGGTCCCGGCGGCCCCGGCGAATGAGCCGACCAGCACCCGCGGGCGGACCTGGGCGAGGCGCTCGGCGTGGCGGTCGAGGGCGGCGAGCCAGATCGCGGTCTTGTAGCCGAAGGTGACCGGGAGGGCCTGCTGAAGGTGGGTGCGTCCTGCCATCGGGGTGTCGCGGTGGCGGCGCGACAGGTCGGCCAGGATCGCCCTCAGGGCGTCGACGTCGGCGGCAACGAGGTCCAGACCTGCGCGGATCTGGAGCACGTTGGCGGTGTCCATGATGTCCTGGGTTGTGGCACCCCAGTGAACGTAGCGGCCTGCCTCACCGCACTGCTTCACCAACTGGTGCACGAGCGGCAGGATCGGGTAGCCGACGGTGTCGGTCTCGTGGCGCAGGAGGTCGAAGTCGAGCGTGTCGAAGTTGCAGTTCGCCGCAATCTGGTCGGCCGCCTCGGTCGGAATGATGCCACAGGCAGCCTCGGCCTTGGCGAGCGCGACCTCGACTTCGATGTAGCGCTGGATCAAGGCATGATCGGAGAAGATCGCGCGCACGGCCGGTGTGCCGAAGGCATCGCGGAACAGGAGTGAGTCGATGACGGTGGTGGTGGGTGCGGGGATCGGGCGGCTCATCGTTTCCTCCAGCCGCCGTGCGAGCGGCACTTTTATGTTCGGACATAAAACTCCTAAGATATGTACGGACATTTTGTCAACGGGGGTGGCGCGCATCGGTGCGCGCGTTTACGGACAGCGTCGATGAGCGAGACGTTATGGGCGCAGGTCGCGCGCGATCTGACGGCTGGGATCACCACGGGCAGGTTCCCAATCGGGTCGCTGCTGCCGACCGAACTGGAACTCTGCGAGCACTACGGAGCGAGCCGCCACACGGTGCGCACCGCGATCCGGCAGTTGCAGGATCAAGGACTGGTCTCGCGCAAGAAGAAGGCGGGCACACGGGTCGAGGCGGCGGCGCCGACGAGCGGCTACCGGCAGTCGCTCGCCTCGCTGGAGGACCTGATCCAGTTCGGCGTCGCCCATATCCGCACGGTGCAGGAGACGGCCGAGGTCACGGCGGATGCGAGCCTTGCCGCGGAACTCGGCTGCGAGGAGGGGACGCGCTGGTTCCGGATCTCAAGCCTGCGCCTGGATGGGCGACCGGGGGGTGCCCCGATCGGATGGACCGACGTATACATCGACCCGACCTACGCCGATCTCGGCGACGTCGTTCGCGCATCACCAGATGTTCTGATCACCACGCTGATCGAACAGCGCTACGGCCGCCGCAGCGCCGAGATCCGGCAGGACGTCGACGCTATCGCGCTCCCGGCTGTCCGCGCCGCCGCGTTGCAGGCGAAGCCCGAGGCGCCCGCGCTGCGGATCGTGCGCCAGTACCTCGACGAGAAGGGCAAGGTCTTCGAGATTTCGTCGACCATCCATCCGGCGGGTCGGTTCACGGTCTCGCAGCGCTTGCGGCGCATGTACGAGAATGGACACGCCTGATGCTCGACGGAGCGCGCGCCCATGAACATTCTTGGCTTAGTTGCCGACTTCGCCGAGATTACCCGACCGTATTGCTTACATTTCCGATCGGGGATGGTTGATGCGGTCGATCCAAGAGCACAGAACCCCGGCCAATGCCAGTCTGGAGCGCTTCATGATTGCGCAGCAATCGCGAAGTTTCTCTCTCTTTGATTTTGTTGCACTTTCTACGACGAACCAGCATCCACTTCGTCGGAAAATGCTCTAGGGTCTTGGACGGTCCTGAGATGAGTGGGCCCATCATGAGCCGTCAGATGGACATCCGAGAGCACGAAGACCTTGTCCTTGGCCAAATGGCTGGTCGTCGTCTTCGGCTGCCCGCGGGCTGCTCACGGCGTTTGACGCTCAGCGACACCCGCGCGTGAGCGCGGTGAGCAACTCCTTCTGGACCTCGACACCCGATGGCGGCCTGGGTTGCAACGGCGCGCCAAGCCCGATGTTCAATATATTTTAACCATTCGCATCGAACCGCTCGCCCTCGTAGTCGAGATGCAGGTAATCCGGAACGAACCGGGCCACGCTCGTCAGGGCATCGACATCCGGAATGCAGAGCTGCTTGTCACGCCAGTCGATCACGCCGGAGACGCGCAGCTCGCGCAGGGTGCGATTGACGTGCACCGCCGAGAGGCCGAGCGCATCGGCCAGCTCGACCTGGGTGATCGGCAAGTCGCAGCAGCCGTCCTTCGCCCGTCCGACCGCCCGCTGGCGAACATAGACCTCGCAGAGCAGGTGAGCGACGCGCTCCAGCGCGGTGCGCCGGCCGATATTCACCAGCCATTCCCGATGGATCGCCGCCGTCACCAACACCTCCCACCACAGGGCCCGGGTCAGACGCGGATCGGCGTTCAGCATCTCCTGGAGCAGATCGCGGGAGATCTTGGCCACCACCACCGGGGTGAGCGTGCCGAGCGCGTGGTCCATCCGGCGCAGGAGGAAGATGTTGAGATCGCAGAGGTCGCCGGGCAGCAGGAACGACATGATTTGCCGGCCGCCATCGGCGAGCTGCTTGTAGCGGCAGACCCAGCCGGCGAGGATCAGGTTGACGTCGGTCGGCTCCTCGCCCTCGGCGATGATGTCCTGGTGGGTGTCGTAATTGACGATCCGCGCGGTAGCCGCCTGGTGCAGGAGGCGCTTGTCCGCATCGCTCAGGCGGGTGAACCGTTCGAGCTTCCGGATCAGCGGATTCATCATGCTCCCTCCGGCCCGCGGCGCGTCAGCACGAGGGTCTCGTCGTTCCCGCTGGTCAGGTAGTGCCGGTCGCGGCTCGGGAAAGCGCCCGGTCGAGCCCCGCCGCGACGACGCCCTCTCCGATGCTCCCGGGGGGAGGCAAGGAGGCCCGAAGGACGGCCGCGGCAACGGTACGGGAGAGGAGGTCCCTCCCCCTCTCCCGGGCGCACCGTCGTTATGACGGGGCCGTCGGCTCCCGGATCACACCTGCGCCAGAGCCGCCGCGACCCGGCGGGCGAAAGCGACAGGGTCGCGGGGCGGGTCGCCGCCCTGGACGTGGGCGAGATCGACGAGGGTCTGGGCTGCCTCGCCGACATCCTCCCCCGCCGCCGCCCGCTCGGCGATGCGGCGGATCAGCGTGTGGCGCGGGTTCAGCTCCAGCACCGGCTGGCCGCCCATCCCGCCGGCACCGCGTCCGGCCCGGCGCAGCAGGCGCTGCATCTGGAGGTCGGGCCCGAAGGCCGGGGCCGAGAGCAGGACCGCGCTGTCGACGAGGCGCTGGCTCGCCTTCACGTCGGAAACGTCGTCCTTGAGCGCCTCCTTGAGCTTGGGCAGGAGATCGGTGAGGTCGGCCGGAGCGTCCGCCTCGGAGACCTCCGGCTCGAAGGCCGAGAGGTCGTCGCTCCCTTGCGTGATGCTGCGGATGGGCTTGCCGTCATGGGTGTCCATCCGCTCGGGCCAGAAGGCGTCGACGTGGTCGGAGAGCAGCAGCACCTCGAGGCCGCGGGCGGAAAAGCCCTCGATCTGGGCCGAGCGCTTGAGCGCCTCCACGTCGTCGCCGACCAGGATGTAGATCGCCTCCTGGTTCGGCTTCATGCGCGAGACGTAATCGGCGAGCGAGGTCCAGCCCTCGGTGGTCGAGGAGCGGAAGCGCAGCAGGTTGGCGATGTCCTGGCGATGCTCGGCATCCTCCCACAGCCCCTCCTTCAGCACCGGGCCGAAAGCCTGCCAGAAGGTGGCGTAGGACTCGGCGTCCTTCGCCCGGGTCTTCAGCTCGGACAGGACCTTGGCGGTCACGGCCCGGCGGATGCGGGCGAGGACGGGCGTCGCTTGCAGCATCTCGCGCGAGACGTTGAGCGGCAGGTCCTCGGTATCGACGACACCCTGGACGAAGCGCAGCCAGGACGGCAGCAGCCCGGCCTCGTCGGTGATGAACATCCGGCGCACATGCAGGCGCACCTTGCTGTCGCGCTGCTCCTCGATCGCCATGAAGGGCTTCATGCCCGGCACGAACAGCAGCGCGGTGAACTCGAGCTGGCCTTCCGCCCGCCAGTGCAGCGTCGCCCAGGGCTTGTCGAAGGCGTGCGCGACCTGGCGGTAGAACTCGGTATACTCGTCCTCGCTGACCTCGGACTTGGATTTACGCCAGAGCGCCGTGCCCTTGGTGCCGGGAACCTCCTCGCCGTCGCGCACGAGCGTCACCGGCACGGTGATGTGGTCGGCCCATTTGCGCACGATGGTCTCGAGCCGCAGCGGCTCCAGATACTCCTCGGCATCGGCCTTCATGTGCAGGACGATGTCGGTGCCGGGCTCGGACCGGGTCGCGGGTGCCAGGGTGTATTCGCCCTGCCCCTCCGAGGCCCAGGTCCAGGCGTCGTCCGCGCCGGCCTTGCGCGAGGTGACCTCGACCCGGTCGGCCACCATGAAGGCCGAGTAGAAGCCGACGCCGAACTGGCCGATCAGGCTCGGGCGCTCCTCGGGCTTGGCGTCGGCCAGCGACTGGCTGAACGCCCGGGTGCCGGAACGCGCGATGGTGCCGAGGTTCTGCGCCAGCTCGTCCTTGGCCATGCCGATCCCGGGATCCGAGAGGGTCAGGGTCCGGGCCGCCTTGTCGGGCACGATCCGAATCTTGGCCTCCGTCGGCAGGGCCAGGGCGGAGTCGGTCAGCGCCCCGAACCGGCGCCGGTCGACCGCATCGGCGGCGTTGGCGACCAGCTCGCGGAGGAAGATCTCGCGCTCGGAGTAGAGGGCGTGGACCACGAGATCCAGGAGGCGCCCGACCTCGGCGCCGAACGAATGCCGCTCCACAGTCTCGCTCACGTGTTGGTTCTCCGATGGGACCATTTCGTCGCAGGCGGATATGCGGGGCCGCTCCCGGCTTTTCAAGGAAGCGGCAGCGTGAGGCGGGCGACGATCGCCCGGACCTCCTCGCGGCTCGCCGGGCGCGGATCGACCGAGCGATGGATCGACAGGCCCTCGATCATCGCATCGAGGGCGCGCGCGGTCTCCGGCGAGAAATGCCGCTCCAATGCCTCCCGGCTCTTGCCCATCCACCCCTGCATCACGCGGCGCAGGGCGGGCACCCGGGCGGCATAGGCGTAGAGTTCGTAGCTCAGGAGCAGGGTGCGGGGCGTCGCCCAGATCTCGTCGACGACGAGGTCGACCACCGCCTCGCAAGCGTCCGCGCGGGTTCCGGCGGCGGCGAGCCGCTCGCCGAACCGGGCCGCCACGGTGTCGGCGAGCAGCGTGAACGCCTCGGTCAGGAGATCGTCGAGGCTCGCGAAGTGATAGGTCATCGAGCCGAGCGGCACGTCGGCCGCCGCCGCGATCCGCCGATGC
Source organism: Methylobacterium aquaticum (assembly GCF_001043915.1). GTDB lineage: Bacteria > Pseudomonadota > Alphaproteobacteria > Rhizobiales > Beijerinckiaceae > Methylobacterium > Methylobacterium aquaticum. The sequence goes on from NZ_LABX01000048.1 coordinate 46,668, forward strand.
GTCGTGCCGGCGACGCCGTGCGCGGCGATCGTGTCGAGGGTGGCCCGGAGGATGCGGGCGCGGCGATCGGGATCGTGGCGGCGGGTGGTGGCGGACAAGCGGGTCTCGGGGGGCGGGTTGGCTTTCGCGCGATATGTACATATGTACGCATCACGATCGAAGGTCACCCCAGCGCGAGGAACCATGCCGAGCCAGAAGCAGAAGATGCTCGCCGGCGAACTCTACATCGCCAACGATCCGGAGCTGATGGCCGACAACCGGCGCATCTCGGAATGGATGGACCGCTACAACGCCCGCACCACGTCGAGCCAGCCGGAGCGGCAGGCGCTGATGGCGGAGGCTTTCGCCCGGGTCGGCGAGGGCTGCGACATCCGCCCGCCGTTCCATTGCGACTACGGCTACAACATCAGCCTCGGCCGCGGCGTCTTCCTGAACTTCAATTGCTGCATCCTGGACATCGTCGCGGTGACGATCGGCGACATGACGCAGATCGGGCCGGGCGTGCAGATCCTCACCGCCGACCATCCGCGCGATCCGGCCCAGCGCCGGCAGATGCTCGAATTCGGCCGGCCGATCGCGATCGGGGCCAATGTCTGGATCGGCGGCGGCGCGATGATCCTGCCGGGCGTGACGATCGGCGACGACGCCATCATCGGGGCGGGCAGCGTGGTGACCCGCGACGTGCCGGCGGGCTGCGTCGCCGTGGGCAATCCGGCGCGGGGGAGACTGCCGGGATAGCCCAGCCTCAGCTCTCCGGCCGGCACACCACCAGCAGGTTGGCGACGAGCACCTGCACCGGCTCGCCATGCTGGTTCAGCGTCGTGGTCCGCACCTTGGCGAGGCCCTGGCCCGGCCGCGAGCGGGAGGGTCGCACCTCGATCACCTCGCTCTCGAGCCGGATCGTGTCGCCCGGCCGCAGGGGCTTCGGCCAGCGCAGCTCGTCCATGCCGGCCCCGATGATGCCGCCGGCAAGGCGCAGCCCGCCCCCGACGAGGAGCCGCATGGTGAGCGATGCGGTGTGCCAGCCGCTCGCCGCGAGGCCGCCGAAGAAGGTCGACTCAGCCTTCCCGGCATCGAGGTGGAAGGGCTGGGGATCGAAGCTTTCGGCGAACCGGACGATGTCGGCCTCGGTCACCGTGGTCTCCCCCGAGCGGTAGATCTGGCCCGGCGCCAGATCCTCCAGATACAACTCCTTGCCATCCCGCTCCCGCGTCATCGCTCGTCCCCTCCCACCGCGACCAGGACCGGCGCCGTCCCGGTCCCGCGAAACCACGCCCCGGCGGCGACGGCACCGGCATTGATGAGCCCGAGCGCGGCGAGCCCGAGGCCGAGCGCCAGGAAGACCCCGTCGAGCGAGAGGCCGAGGTGTAACGCCAGGACGCCGCCGCCGATCGACACCGCCATGCGGGCGAGCCCCGCCACCAGCGGCCAGCCGACCCGGCCGGCCCCTTGCGAGGCGAAGTAGAGGGCGAGCCCGACGCCGGCGAAGCCGTAGAACGGCCCGACGAGATGGAGGTAGCGGCTGCCCACCGTGAGCATCTGCGGATCGTCCCCGAACAGGCTCAGGAACGGCCGAGGCCACAGGGCAGCGGCGAGCCCGATTCCCTCCGTAAGCCCGCCCGCGATCGCCGCCCCGGTCCAGGCCACCCGGAGCGCACGCGCCCGGTCGCCGGCGCCGATGCAGGTGCCGACCATCGCGCCGATCGGCGCGCCGAGGCCGAAGACGAGGGGCACCAGCAGGTATTCGAGCCGCGCCCCGGTGCCGTAGCCCGCGACCGCGGCCGGGCCCGCCTCCCCCGCGAAGGCGGTGGCGACGGCGATGGTGACGTTGGTGGTGGCGCTGACGATCGACGAGACGGCGCCGATCCGCAGGATGTCGCGCAACGGCTCCCAGGCGAGGCGCGGCGGCCGGGTACCCGGCCGCAACAGCCCGCGCCCGGCCCAGAGGTGATGGGCGAAGACCAGCGTGCCGGCGGCGTAGTAGGCCAGCACCGCGGCGCCGCCGCCGACGATGCCGAGGCCCGGAAGCGGCCCGAACCCGTAGATCAGGGCGGGCGAGAGCGGCACCAGCACGGCGGCGCCGATGCTGATGACGACGGCCGGCAGCGCCATGTTGCCGGTGCCGCGGATCACCGCGGCGAGCGCGTTGAACAGCCAGACCAGCACCGCGCCGCTGAAGACCACGCCGCCATAGGTCGTGGCCGCGGCGAGCGACGCGCCCTCACCTCCCATGACCCGATAGAGTGCCGGCCCGAAGGCGAGTTCGAGCGCCGTGGTGAGGAGCCCGAGAGCGAGGCCGATGGCGGCGGCGTACCACGGCAGCCTGTCGGCCTCCGCCCGCCGTCCGGCGCCGAGGCTGCGGGCCACCGCCGACAGGATGCCGCCGCCCATGGCCCCGGCGGAAATCATCTGAACCAGCATCAGCACCGGGAAGACCAACGCCATGCCGGCCAGTGCATCGGTGCCGAGACCAGCAACGAAGGCGGTCTCGATCAGCCCGACCAGGGACTGGACCAGCATCACCACCACGTTCGGCGCGGCGAGGCGAAGCAGCGTCGGCCCGATCGGGGCGTGGAGCAGGCGGTGGGTGCGCGCATCCATCGGGCGGCACGTCTCGTCAGTGAGCGCGGCCGGCGACCCCGGCACGGGGCAATTACTCGCATATGCAAGTTTTCCGTCAAGCCATATGACGGAGGCGGTTCGGGTCAACCGGCGCGCAGATGCGAGAAATGACTGGCCTGCCTGCGCTCACGCCCGCCACGTCAGGATCGAGCATGGCACACGGCAGGAGCGTGACTGCTTCGGGCTCGGGGCTCTCCCACCCTCAACCCCATGCCATGGTCGTGTACCGTGAAGATCAAGGTCGTCGGTCAGCAGAATGGTCATTGTCTTAACGCAGATTCTTGCCGCCGAACCGGTGACCGCTTCGGCGAAATCGGCTCAAGCCGCCACCCCCAACGCCGCCAGCCGCTCCGCCTCCACGGTGGCGAGGTCGAAATCGTCCTCGGGAACCCGCGGCAGGAAGCGCTCGACCTGCTCGCAGAGCACGATGTCGGGCAGGATCCGCTCGACATAGCCCCAGTCGAGGTTCGACGACCAGATGAAGTGGACCTCGCGGAAGGTCTCGGCCAGCATCGCGGTCAGGCCGTTCCCCGAGAAGTTGGCGCAGGAATCGCCGAACAGTACCAGGATGCGGGGATCGGCGTCGGGCGAGCGGTTGCGGTAGACCGCGTGGGCGCCGCTATGCAGCTCGCCGAGACGGCCGGCCGCCGCATAGGCGTCGATGAGGCGGCCGCCGCCGACCCGCTCGGCATCGCGAAACAGGTGGTAATTGCGCACGGTCTCGACGGGCGGCGCGTCGAGCTTGTTGCCGATGTCGAGCACGGCCTCGAACTCGTCGAACGGCCGCGCCAGGAAGTCGGTGCGCGGGGTGGCACCGCAGGTGCGGCAGACCAGCCGGTAGGCGAGCAGGCAGCCGTGGATGTTCCAGTGGGTGTCGGTGCGGTAATGCAGGTCGCGCTCGTTCCGCCGCGCCCGCATCGGCCCAAGGAGATCGATCCAGGCCCGGCGGCCCAGCCACGACCATCGCATCAGGGCGCCGAGGCGGCGGGCCGGCGCGTGGCGCGGATCGAGGGTGAGACCCTCGAAGCGATCCTCGTAGATGCTGAGCTTCTCGGGGACCACGAGATGCAGGTAGCGCGCGCCGAAGGTGTGGCCGCGCCGGACGCGCCGCAGGATCTGCCGGCGCCACTGGCGCAGGACCCGGTCCATCGGGCGGACCCGCCGGTACTGGTCCGCTACCTCGTTGGTGCCCCCGGTGAGGAACAGCCACCCGTCCTTGCCCGCGTGATACATCCGCTTCCCTACACGCGGTCCCGCAGGAGGGGAGATCCGCCACCGGGGCGATCTGCTACGGCAGAATGGAAAAATAAAGGTGCCCCCGCCCGAGGGGGCCCGCCGTCAGCGCTCGCGGACCTTGGCACCGTAGCGGCGGCGCCACTCGGCCAGGATGCGGGACCGGTTGCGGGCCATCCAGCCGAGGTCGTTGCGGATCATTCGGGCCTCGGCATGGGGCGGGTAATGCGGGCCCGGGCTGGAGAGACCCGGATAGGCCACGATGGCGAAGCTGCGGGCGTAGAGCATGTTCGCCTCCCGGCTCGCTGCCCAGTCCGCCACCCGCCGGGCCAGCGCGAGGTGGGGCCGGCGGGCCACGACCGCGAAGCCCTCCGCCTCCCAGCCGGTGCCGTCGACCGGCACCACGATGTCGATCGGCGCCCCCGCCGCCTTCTCGGCGGCGGCCCGCATGTCGAAGGACAGGCCGACGGCGGCACCGCCCGACGCCGCCTCCCGGCAGGGGGCCGAGCCGCTCGGCAGATAGGCGGCGACGTTCTCGTGCAGGGCGTCCATATAGGTCCAGCCCGCATCCTCCCCGAAGGTCTGGAGCCAGCCCGCGACGAGCAGGTAGCCGGTGCCGGAGGCCGACGGGTCGGGCATCACGATCCGACCCTTGAAGGCGGGACCGAGGAGATCGCGCCAGAAGCTCGGGCGCGAGATCCGGTGCCGGCCCGCCACCTCGGTGTTGAAGCAGAGCACCCCCAGATAGGCGTCCATGCCGGTCCAGCTATAGGGCGGAGCCGGATCGCGGAAGAACGGCCGCAGCGCCTCGACGCCGGCGGGGCGGTAGGGATCGAGGAGACCCGCCGCCTCGAATTGCAGCAGGCTGGTGGTGGCGATGCCGATCACCAGGTCGGCCTGCGGCGCATCCCGCTCGGCGAGCAGGCGATCAGTGACGATCCCGGTCGAGGCCCGCAGCCAGGCGATCTCGACCTGGGGCAGAGCCGCCTCGATTGCCTGCCGGACCGGGTCGAGCTGCTCGATCTCGAGGGCCGTGTAGGCGACGAGCCGGGTCCGCTCCGCCCCGGCGGCGGGCGCCAGGCAGGCGGTGGCTCCCGCCACGGCGAGGGCGAACCCGGCCCGAAGCCACCGGAGGGCTAAGCAGACTTGCGTTGGCAGGCCAACGCTTCGTCCGCTTAGGTTCCTGATTGATCGCAGATTTTTGCCGCCGAACCGGTGACCACTTCGGCGAAATCTGCTGAGG
>NZ_LABX01000480.1 GCF_001043915.1 Methylobacterium aquaticum
TCCGCGTACCGGCGGACGGCGTGGTCGGTGGTACGGGCGCGGACGCCGTCGGGATTACCGCGCTGGGCGGTGGTGGCGGTCGCAGGGGATGGCTGCACGAGACGCTCCTTGTGCTCGGAGCGTCCCCCCGGTGCCGGTATTCGGCTAGCCGTCGGAGGTGATGTCGTAGGTGCGGCGGTCCCCGGAAAGGCCACCCGCGAGGGAACCAAAACGAGAGAGCCCCGCCGGCGCGAGATGCGCAGCAGCGAGGCTCAAGCTGTGGTGCAGCTACCGGGTCACCGGATGCCCGCAGTGTAGGGCCACGGGGCGCGAGGGACAATGCCGACGGGCAGCCCGGGGGCCACTTTCGGAGGGGGCGCGACGGGAGGCGTGTACGGGTCGTGCCCGGCGGCGATGAGGTCCTGCGCCATGGGGCGGAGCATGACAGGCAGGCCACGGACCGGGGTGCCGTCGACGTCGTAGATGACGTGAGGGTGCGGGTCTGGGATGGCGACGACGGCGGGATGGCAGGTGGTCATGTCGAGCCTCAGGGTCGGGCAGAGACGGTCAGGGACGGCAGGTGACGGAGTGCGAGGGTCAGGGGAGGTCGAGAAGGTTGAGGGGGCTGTACGGCCCGCCCTAGACGTCGGCTTGGGAGCAGGTTCCGAGGTGCTGGTGCGAGGGTCGGTAGACAGGTCCAGCGAGGGCCAGGGGACGGCGAGGACGGCAGGTGCGAGGGCACGGGTAGGAGTGCGCGGGTCCGGGATGGAGACCGCGAGGGAGGCGCGCGGTTCATCCTGAGAGAGTGCGGGTGCGAGGGTCCGGGTAGAGACCGGGGGCACGGCCGGGGCCTCCCCGGAAGGGCCGGAGACCTCCACCACACCAGGGTCCCGAGGTTCCACGGACGAGGCCCCCAGGGGCTCCGCCCCCGGGGCGCCCGGCCCCGCCCCC
>NZ_LABX01000481.1 GCF_001043915.1 Methylobacterium aquaticum
AGCTGTGTATAAGAGGCAGGACGAACAGCATGCCGTCGACAGCGCGGCCGCGCTGGAGGTTGGAGAGCAGCACGGTGGTCTGGTAGCCCTGCGGATCGGTGATCCGCCACTGGCTCAGGGTCTTCATCGTATCGTCGAAGTAGAGCGCGATGCGCGAGGTGCCGCCCAGCGTCGAGCGGTCGTCGAGGACGATGCGGATGCCGCCGGGCTCGGCCCCGATATCCGTCACCGTGAGGTCGCGGGCGAGGTCGATCTTGTCGCGCAAGAGGAATTTCAGCGGCGTCTGCGAGATGAAGTAGAGGTCCTGCGTCGCCAGCTTGCGGTCGCGCACCGCCACCGAGGTGCCGTCGGCGATCACCTCCAGGGTCGAGGGCTGGTCGTAGTCGAAGCGCAGGCGGCCGGGCTTGGCGAGGTAGAGCTTGCCGCCGATCTTGCGCCCGTCGGCGCCGATCTGGATGAAGTTGCCGGTCAGCGTCGAGACGTTGTTGAAATAGGCGTTGGCGCGCTCGATCACCGCGGCCGGGTTGGCGGGATCGACCGCACCGGGTGGCGCGACGGCGGCGACCTGCTGGGCCGAGCGGCCGGACTCGGGGGCGGACGGAACGGCGGCGGTCTCGACGGGCTCGGGCGCCGTGCCTTTGACCCCGCCGAGGGAGTTGGGCCGGCGCGGCGGCAGGGGCGCCCGGGCGGACGGGCTGGCGGGCGCCGCCTGGCTGGGAGCGACGGGTGCCGCCTCGGGCTGCGCCTCGGGCACCGGGTCCTTGCGGCCGAACAGGCCGTCGAGGAACGACGACACCTGTGCCTCTGCGGGGGCCGCAGTCAGGATGGCGGCAACCGAGAGGACGGCGCCGAGGGACACCGCGCGGAGCGGGCCGGAGCGGGGACGGCCGGTCCACGGCCCGGCGCTTATACACCTCTCC
>NZ_LABX01000482.1 GCF_001043915.1 Methylobacterium aquaticum
GGCAGGAACCCCTCCGTGCGCCCGATTCCGCCGCGCTCGGCGAGCACCCGGCGGGTCTCGCCGGTCTCGCGGTCGAGGCGGCGGGCGAAGGCGGCGGCGCCGGCGTCGCGCAGGCGAGCGGCCCGCCCGCGGAACGCGCCCGCGGCGACCTGCGGCATGCGGGGGGGCGGCGTGCCGGGGGGGGGGGGGGGGGGGGAACCGGGGGGGCGGGGGAGGGGGGGGGGCGGTCGCGCCCCCCCCGTCCCCCGGGGGGGACCGCCCCGGTGGCCGGAGCGCTCCCCCCCCCCCCCCCGCGGGGGGGCGGCCGTTCAGCGTCCCGCCGCCCCTGCCCCGGGCCGGGCGGGGGACCGCCGTGAGCGCCACCCTGGGGCGTGCCGCCCGGAGCGGCGGGCCGCGGCGCCGGGCCGGCACCCGGCCCGCGCTCGGCGGTGAGGCTCGCCAGCGCCGCCTTGACGCCCGGAACCTTGAGCACCGCGATCTCGGCCGCCTGCCGCACCGTCTCGAAAGCCTTGGCCTCCGGCGGCGCGATGCCGATCGAGAAGACGACCCGGCCGGTGGGGTCGATGACGATCTCCGACAGGCGGCCGGAGGCCGGCAGGCTGGTTCCCGCCGCATCGACCGTCACGCCCGCGAGCGCCTTCAGCACGTCGTCCCGGGTGATCGCCACGTCGCCTCGCTCCTGTCCGCCATGCGTATCTGGTCCCGCGTCATGTAACCCCTGTGTGGGGAAACGCCAGCGCGGCGGGCCCGGCCATCGGTGGGGGGCCGTTCGGGCTGGCGTCGCGCCGGCTGCGCATCCCGCCGAAAATCGATCATCATCCGCCAAGGATGGCGCGGCCTGCCGCGTCTGACGGGTCGAGCGCGGCCGGCCGCGCGACGGAGGCGGGATCTCGGGCATGCAGCCGCTCGCGACACAGATGGACACGAAGGGGCACGGCCCCCCGCCCGGAACGGCGCCGCCGGATCCCGATGCCGACCTCGCCGCCCGGGCGGCGCGGGGCGACCGCGCGGCCTTCGAGGCGCTGCTGCGGCGCCACTACGACCGCATGCACGCCATCGCCTGGCGCATGACCGGCTCGCGCCACGATGCCGAGGACGTGGTGCAGGAGGTGTGCTGCACCCTGGTGGAGCGGATCGCCGGGTTCCGCGGCGAGGCCAAGGTCTCGACCTGGCTGTTCGGCATCGTGCTCAATGCCTGCCGCGACCATCACCGCCGCCGCTCCACCCTGGCGCGGATGAAGGACGGCCTGGGGACTTGGCTGCGCCTCGGTCCCACCCCCGACGGGCGCGACCTCTACCGCCGCGCCTGGCTCGCCGGGGCCCTCGCCCGCCTCGACCCCGCCCTGCGCGAGACCGTCGTGCTGGTGGTGGGGGAGGGCCTGACCCACGCCGAGGCCGGCCAGGCGCTCGGCATCGCCGAGGCCACGGTGTCGTGGCGCCTGCACGAGGCCCGCCGCCGCCTCAAGACCGATCCGGAGGAGCGCCATGGCGCCTGACACCGACATCCTTCCCCCCGTCCCGGTACCCTCCGCCGAGGCCCGCGAGCGGGCGTTCGCCGCGGCCCTCGCCCGGTTCGATGCCGTGCACGGCGAAAAAAATCCGGCCGCGGGCCAAGCTTTCTCCGGGGCGGCGCGTCGCAAGGAGCGTCGATCTCTTCTGAGAGGCCCGCTCATGCTCCGCACCCGTCCCCTCATGGCTGCCACCCTGGTGGCCGCCGTCAGTCTTCCCGCCGCCTGGACCATCCTGCGCGAACGCGCCGCGATGGCGCCGGAGGGCCAAGTCTCGCCGGAGGCCAAGAGCGCGC
>NZ_LABX01000483.1 GCF_001043915.1 Methylobacterium aquaticum
GGGCATCACCACGTCTGAGAACACCAGGTCGAACCGGCTCGCATCCTTCCCGAGTTCCTCAAGTGCCTCCTGGGCGTTCGAGGCCCAGACCGTCTCGTAGCCCAGCTCGGCCAAGGTGTGTGTCGCGAAGGTGCCGACTTCGACATTGTCCTCGACGACGAGGACGCAGGTGCCATGCCCGTCCGCGAGAAGCTCCGGCTCCGGCACGGCTTCGGTGGCACGGCCTTCCCCCGACACACGCGGCAGGTAGAGCGTGAAGGTGGTTCCCTCGCCGACCTTGCTGGCGACCGTGACCTCGCCGCCCGATTGCTTGGCAAACCCGAACACTTGGCTCAGGCCAAGCCCGGTGCCCTGGCCAACGCCCTTCGTCGTGAAGAACGGTTCGAAGATCTGTTCGAGCCGTTCGGTGGGGATACCGCAGCCTGTGTCCGATACCGACACCGCCACGAAGGCGTCCTCGACGGCACCAAGCCTGCGCATCGACGGCATGACGTCCGCAGCGCGCACGCTGATCGTGAGCCGACCAGCGCCATCCATGGCGTCCCGGGCGTTCACCGCCATGTTTACCAAAGCCGTGTCGAACTGGCTCGGGTCGGCGTCGACGAAACAGGTTTCCTCGGGAAGGTCGGTCACGATCTCGATGCG
>NZ_LABX01000484.1 GCF_001043915.1 Methylobacterium aquaticum
GGCCACCGGGATGCTCATGACCGGCACCAGGGTGGCGGCGAGCCGGCGCAGGAACAGGGCGACCACGACCATCACGAGGCCGATCGCGATCGCGATGGTGCGGGTGACCTCCGCCACCGATTCGCGGATCAGCACCGTGCGGTCGTAGAGCGTGTGGACCTTGAGCGAGGGCGGCAGCCAGCGGGCGATCTCGGGCAGGGCTGCCTTCACGGCGTCCACCGTCTCGACCACGTTGGCGTCGGGCTGCTTGCGGACGTAGACGACCACGCCGCGCTCGCCGTTGAACCAGCCGGCGAGGCGGGTGTTGATGACGCTGTCGCTGACCTCGGCGACGTCGCCGAGGCGGATCGGCCGGCCGTTCCGGAAGGCGACGATCACCTCGGCCCCGTCCTCGGCCCGGATCAGCTGGTCGTCGGCGGGGGGGGGCCCGGGCTGGGCGGCGGTCGTCACCCCGCCCCTTGGCAGGGTTTTGTTTGGGTCGCGGGGGGCCCCGCGCGCCCCCCCCCCGGGGG
>NZ_LABX01000485.1 GCF_001043915.1 Methylobacterium aquaticum
GTCATTCCGGGGCCGTGCCGCGGAGACCGGAACGACGAGGGGGTGTCGAGACGGCCGCGGCTCAGGACTGAGCTTGGGCACTGTCAGTCGCGTCGGGCTGCGTCCTCGGCAGGCCCGACGCAAAAAGCGGGACGCCCGCGCGCCCCGCCTCCCGTCTCGCCCGATCGGGCGTCAGTTGCTCGCCAGATGCGGCACCGGATCGACCGGAACCGCCCCCTTGCGGATCTCGAAGTGGAGCTGCGGCGACGTGACGTTGCCGGACGCGCCGGACTTGGCGATGACCTGGCCGCGTTTCACCTTCTCGCCGGGCCGCACGTCGATCTCGCCGTTATGGGCGTAGGCCGAGACGTAGCCGTTGGCGTGGCGCACCAGGACCAGCTTGCCGTAACCCTTCACGTCGCTGCCGGCATAGGCCACGGTCCCCTCCTCCGCCGCCTTCACCGGCGTCCCCTCTGGCACCGCGATGTTGATGCCCTCGTTGGACTTCGAATCGTAGCCGGAGATCACCCGGCCGCGGGCCGGCCAGCGGAAGTTCGCCTGCGGCTCCGGCGCGGGCGGGGCGACAACCGGCGCCGGTTCGGGCACCT
>NZ_LABX01000486.1 GCF_001043915.1 Methylobacterium aquaticum
GTCTTGGCCCGCTCGGCGCGAAGCGCGGCGCTCACCGCAGCTTGTTCAGCAGCGCGGTCCTGCGACCGGCGCGAGATCAGGTTCCACATGGCCCGGAGCACTCCCACGGTTAGCGCCCCCGGGCTTCCAGCGCAGAGAGGCCACGCTCCAACAACCCCCTGTTGGTCGCGGCTGCTCCTTCGATCTCACGGATCGTTTCGCTGGCGTTCTCGATCATGCGCTCGACGCGCATGTCCCTCTCGGTCTGGCTGGCGAGCGCGCTCCTCGCGTTCGCATCGATCGCCTGCACCGTCGCGGTCAGGAACGTCTGGCTCTGGGCGACGCCCGCGAGCGTGTCCTTGATGCTGGACAGGATGCGGTTGGTCTCGGCCGCGGTGAGCAGGGTCTCCCTGCTCTCCTTTAGTCGAGCCTCCGCATCGCTGTCGCGCCGCTTCTGCAGGTAGATGATTGCGATCAGGAACAGGACGAGCATCACGCCCACCAGTCCCTGATCCAGCAACTTGCCCATGGCGCTATCGAGCATCGACCTGCCCTCGCCCGAGCTCGAAGCGGCGCATGTCAGCGTCTCCCCGGCTTACCGGTTCGCCGCCGGCAGCCGCGCCACGACAGGCGCCAGGGTGTTGCCCTCGTTGGCGCCGTCCTCGAGACTGAGCTTCCGGAACACGATCTCGGCGAGACCGGCCTGCCCGCCGGCCGCCTCGAGCGCCTTTGCCGGCGCGGCGTCGACCGCTCGCTGCACCGCCTTGGCGATCACCGAAAAAAAAAAACTGGGATCACCGAGGAAGACCTGATCATGATCTTCTAGCCATTCATCACGACCAAGGAGGAGGGCAAGGGCACGGGTCTAGTGCTCTCGCAGGTGTTCGG
>NZ_LABX01000487.1 GCF_001043915.1 Methylobacterium aquaticum
ATCGGGGCGGACGACATGTTCTTCCTGAGCCTGTCGATGGCGGCGTGCAAGGCGACCATGGACGCCGCGCACGGCGTTCCGTTCAGCAGCACCGTCACCGCGATGGCGCGCAACGGCGTCAATGTTGGGAACAGGGTCAGCGGCCTGGACGGGCAGTGGTTCGTCGGTCCGGCCGATATTCCCGTCGGCTTGTTCCTGCCGGGCTTCAGCGTGGCCGATGCCAATCCCGATATCGGCGACAGCGCGATCACCGAGACCGCGGGGCTCGGTGCGTTCGCGATGGCGGCAGCTCCCGCGATGGTCCAGTTCGTCGGCGGTACGCCGCAGGATGCCCTGCGCTATTCGCGCGAGATGGCGCACGTCACCATCGGCCGCAATCCCGGCTTCACCTTGCCGATGCTCGACTTCATCGGAGCGCCGGTCGGCATCGATGTCCGCAAGGTCGTGGACGAGAGCATGCGGCCGGTCATCAACACCGCTACGGCGCACAAGGAGCCGGGCATGGGGATCATCGGCGCCGGAGTCGTGCAGGCCCCCATGAAGTGTTTCGTTGATGCCGTCAGCGCGTTGGCGGCAATCCGCGCGGGGTGAGATTGCTTCGATACTGAAACTGACGGCGCTGACGCGCCGCCGATACAAGAATGCCGCAACAAAGAGTGCGGCAACACCGGGAAACGAACAGGAGGAAACACATGAGCGCTACCCGTCGTGCATTTCTGCAAACCGGCATGCTCTCGGCAGCCTTTATCGGTTCATCAGTCCGGCTCGGCTTCGCCGACGATGCGGCAAAGCCGCTTCGCATCGGTATTCTGATTCCGGGGTCGCGGGCCGACCATGGCTGGATGGAGTCGGCCTACAACGGCATGAAGGCGGCTGAGCAGCGCTACGG
>NZ_LABX01000488.1 GCF_001043915.1 Methylobacterium aquaticum
TTTACCGGACGGGCCTTTTCTTTGAATTTTCGTTTGACATACTGCTGAACTGAATATCCGGCCAAACGAAATTTTACACTCGTGTCCACGATTCCAGAAAATTCGCTCAGTATCGTCTCGTTCTTTCGCTTGAGATTAGCGACAGCTCTCTCATAGTCATCCGACCAACTCTTGATCCATGCGGAGATATTCCGGATGCCCAAGAGGCTGAAAATGTCGGACCCGAATGGCGTGACGATGTAATCACAGCTCAACAGAATTGTACGATTTAGGGCGCCGAGCGACGGACCAACATCGAAAACAATGAGGTCATATCGGTCGCCGATTGAATGAAGCAACTGCGACATCCAGTTGCTGATTCTATAGCCCCGGATCGGATCGGCGCCTTGCAGATCGCTCCAAGCTTGACTGAGCCGATCTTCAACAAGGGACATATTGGGATGCCCTGCGATTAGGTCGGTCTTGTAAGCGTTTTCTGATGACCTCACGGGCTCGAATGTCCCTTCGATCGAAGGCTCGCCTCGCTCTAGTGGTTTAAGGTAGTGATAAAGCGTCTTTCGAGCGCTGAAACGATCCCAGTAGATTTCACCCAGCAGATCCTCCTCGAGGACCGACTGAGTTGCATTGCATTGCGGATCAC
>NZ_LABX01000489.1 GCF_001043915.1 Methylobacterium aquaticum
CGCTCGGCCGGCGCGGTGCGGCCCCAGGCGTCCTTGGCGGCGTGCGCGGCGTCGAGCGCCCGCTCGATGTCCTGCGCGTCCGAGCGGGCGACCTCGCAGATCACGCCGCCGGTGATCGGCGAGGTGTTCTCGAAGTAGCGGCCCGCCGCCGGGGCGACCCACTGGCCGCCGATGAAGTTGTCGTAACGGGCCGAGAACGGCGATTGGGTCTTGGCGTCGGCGAAGAGTTCCGGCTTGTTCATCTGTTCCTCCCAGTCGCCCCGTGACGGGGCGTGGTGGATCGTTCTCGGCAGCCCGCGTGCCAGCCGGCCCGCGCCCCACGGCCCGGACCGTGACCCGATCATCAAGTCTATGAAAAATAAAGTATTTTACGAATTTTCCACGCAGCCTTCGACCAAAATCCGGGCCGCTCGGGCCGCTGCGGCGCTGGACCGGGCGCGCGACACCTGCGACACCTGTCGCAAACAGCGACAGCCCGCCCGTTCGGGGCGGCGACACGGGAGGGGGCCACATGGGAGGAGGCCGCGCATGCAGAGCCGCGTGACCACGCCCCGCACCCTGCTGGCCGCGCGGCGGCAGGCTTTCGGCCCCGGGGCGGCGGAGCCGCCGCCGTCGATCCTGCGCTCCTGGGAGCGCTGCGCCGCCCTCGGGCTCGATTTCGGGCAGCGGCCCCGGGTCGAGCCGCTCACCGCCGCCGAGATGCGCGCCGCCTTCGACCGCAGCGAGGCGTTGCGCCAGACCTGCCGGCCCGAGAT
>NZ_LABX01000049.1 GCF_001043915.1 Methylobacterium aquaticum
GGAGCGGCGCGCTGGGGCGCCGGCTCCGGGGCGGGCGGCGTGGTGACGATCCGCGCCACCGTCTCGATGGCGTGGGCCGGCACGGAGCGGCGCGGCGGCTCGGCCTCGACCTGCGGGACGGGTCCGGGCTCCGGCGGGCGCCGCGGCGGCCTGACAGGCTCGGCGCGGGCCGGCATCGTCTCCGGCGCCGGCTCGGCGGTCGGCGAATCGGCGTTCCGTCCGGGCTGCCGCGGTGGCAGCGGCGGCAGGGGATCGTGGTCGCGCCCACCCCATACGGGTTGCTTCGCCGTCCCGTCGCCCGACAGGCCGATCTTGCGGAAGAACTCCGTCCCGCGCACCGGCAGCGTCTCGCGCATCCAGCCCTCGAACTGGTCCAGTCGCCCGTCCCGCACCGCCTCGTCATGCAGGGTGCGCAGGGCCACGAAGGTGCGCAGGTCGTCGTCGGACGGGTCGATCAGCTTGCCGCCCGCGGCGACGAACCGGCTGACCAGGGAGCCGGTCATGGTTCCGGCCGGCACCGGGCCACGGCGCACCAGCACCAATTGCCGGCCCGGAATCTTCGCCGAGATGCCCGACGCGGTGAGTGCCGCCCGCAGGCGCGCCTGGAAGGCGATCGGGTGGGGCTGGAGCAGGGCGCGGTAGCAGATGTGGCGCTCGCGGTCGTTCTCCTCGCGGTGCAGGAAGGTCAGCCTGCCGTGCAGGGGCGGCAGTCGCTGCTCGGGCTCGCCCTTGCTCACCACGTCGATCGCGTCGTGCGGGTCGTCCTCCAGGGCGTAGAGGTCGAAGGCGGCGCGCAGCAATTCGCCGAGCCCGGCATCCTCGTCGTCGAGGAGGCCGGAGAGGTCGGCGGCCCGGCGGGCGGCGTCGAGGTCGAAGAGCGTATGACGAGCGTCCTGTTCCGGCTTCGGCTCGCTAACATTGAGGCTGTCGCATACAGTCACGACGCCTTTCGACAGGCAGACGCGCCGGAAGGCATCACAGTTCATCAGAAGTGTGCGAGGTCTCATCGCACTGCGAGCTGCGGCCGCGATGGCAGACTCGCTGAACGGCCAAGTCGGGAAGGGCGGCGTGAAACCCGCCTCGGCGTAGGCCGGCGCCAGACGGTTGCGGATCAAGGCCGTAGCGGCAGCCTGATCTTTCATGCCGGACAGGGCTACCGCCGGATCGAATCGCTGTCGGAAGGGAGTTAGCCCGCGCTCCTCCATGCGGATCCAAGAATCAGCCAAACAGGTGACAATGGTCATGCCGCGGCCGCACACGTCATGCAGCTCAAGTAGACCCGCGGCCAGCACCTCGGCGAGGCCCGTGCTGTCATCGAAATCGTCCGTAGACGCGATGCGGCTCGGATCCACGACACCATCAATCTGGTCGAGAGCGACGAGCGTCGGTCCGCTCAGCCCCATGATCCAGGCCATGCCTCGGACCAATTCGACGGGCGAGGGTGGTGGTGTACGGAAGCCGAGGGTCGCACGCTCGTTGGGGTCCGCGTCATAACCTTGCAGCCAAGCGTGAGCGAGGCCAACAGCGGCAAGATCCTTGGAGCGGAGGAGGCAAAGGGCGCGAAAGACATCCTGATGCTTCAGGGCCTGCGCCATGTCGAACTTCATCAATGCCATCACGAGCAGGTCGACGATCCTGCGGGTATCGATATTGGGTGTGTTGAACGCTTCCTCGACCTGCTCCTCAACCCGGAAACGGCGTGCCACTCCGGCCAGCACTGCATCGGACTGACGCCGTCCATCCGGCATGGTCTGCAACATTGCAGTCAGAAAGCTCAGAGCGGCACTACGCCAGAAATCCGTGAGGCCGAGCACGTCGAGGAGTACGAACCAGCCGCCAGACCGCCAGACCGCGTGCCGGATCTGGCCGATGAGATGGGTCTTGCCGATCCCGGACTGACCGACGAGCACGCGGCCCCGCGGACGGGTACCGGAAGCCTGGTCATGCAGAGCAGTCACGATCGTTGGAATCAGCGCTTCATTCGGAGCGCCAGTTGGCTCCGCATCGAGCCAGACGCTGTCGAGGGTGCGCACCCAGTCGAAACTGACACGGCGCAGGGCGTCGAGGGCGTCGCTCATGCCTGGATCCATATGAGGTGGAAAGGCTCGCCGGCCGGGCTGAAGGCTGCCGCACGCTCGGCAGCATCGAGCGCCTTCGGGTCACTGAGCTGGCTCAGCTCAATCGTGTCGTCCTTCTCAAGAATCGCTGCCAGCCCGGCATCGACCGTCGCTCGGTCGAGATCAGCGAGTGCCGCCCGCAGGGCGCTGAGGCGCACCGGCGCGGCCTTCCGGCCGCCGGTGCAGGCGAGATAGGCGTCTTCGATGCGGGCGCGGAGCCGATCCGCATCGGGCGGCGCCGACGGCGCTTCCGGCGGAGAAGCCACGTCGGGCTTCGAAGCGGCCTTCACCTTCGGAGCAGCCTTCACCTTCGGAGCAGCCTTGGGCTTCGGAGCTTCTTTGCGGTTCGGGTCCGTCTTTGTCCGAGTTCGTGGCGCCTTCGGCTCCGGCGCCGTCCGCTCGGGGGCGGGGCCGACGAACTCGGCGAGCGTCGCACCGGTCGCATCGAGGTGGTGGTGGAGGCGCGTGAGCCAGTCCTGAAGCACCCGCAGGGTCGGGGGCAGGGGATCGCGCAGGTGCTGGCCGGCCCAGTTCCAGCCCTTGTCGGTGACGGTCAGACGCAAGGTGCGCCCCTCCTTCTCCACCGTCAGGAGCCCGGCCGTCCGCAACGCATCGCGATCGGATGTCTCGATCCGCGGCGTGATCTCGCTGTTCAGGGCGGTGCCCTGCCGGCCGAGCAGGCGCCAGAGAATCAGCGCCTGAACCGGCGTCGGCGTCTCGCTCATCGGGTCGTGTCTCCGGAGGAAGGGTGGAGGCGCAGCCGGACCACGGCGCGGATCTTCTCGATCGCGCGCTGAAGGTCGTCCGCCACCTCGTCGTTGGTGAGGCGCAGCACGAGATAGCCGGCGACCAGCAATTCGTAGTCGCGGTGGCGGTCGCGCCGGAACTTCGGATTGACCTGGTGCTCCGGCCCGTCGATCTCGACGACGATGCGATGCCGGCGGCAGACCAGGTCGACCCGCGGCTGCTGGCCGTGGCCCGCCACCTGCACGATCTCGTTGCCGGAAAACAGTCCGGTCAGCTCCGGGTCCTTCGCCAGCGCCGCCTCGACCCGCCGTTCGGCCTCGCTGGCGGGGTGGGCCTGAGACCGCGGCGCGATGAAGCGCTCCGCCACCGGCGCAAGGGCGCGGCCGATCGTGCAGGCGCCGTAGAGGGTGCGGTCGTAGGGCGGGGTGTCGGGCGGCTCGGCCGGCAGGGCGAGGACACAGGCCGCGCCACGGCCAGCGCACCATTCCAGCGCCTCGATCACCGCCCGGGCCCGTGCCGGTGAGACCGGATCGACCTCCGCCACCAGGATCACGCTGCTGGCATCGACCGCCCGCAGCAACTGCTCGAATTCGAGCGCCCGCGTCATCCGCCGGAACCGGGGCGGCCGTCCGGACGCTGCCTCCGCCCCCGCGGCCTTGAGCCAGGGCGCCGAGGCGCCCGATGTCGCCGCATCCGGGATCGATCCGTCACGTCCGGGCCAGTCCGGCCAGCGGACGAGCGCCAGTTCGGCGAGGTCGTCGAGCAGGCGATCGATCACCGCGGCGCTGCTGTGCAGGTCCTCGGACGCGACGAGGAGCACGCCGCGATCGACCTCGCCCGCTGCCAGCATCGCGCCCACCCCGTCGCGCGTCAGCCCGATCACCGTGAGCCGCTCGCCGCGGCCGAGGCCGGCGGCGCGGCGCGCGAATGCGGCGGGCGTCAGGCGCGGCCGGGCCGCTGCGGGGCTCTCTCCGGACGATGGCAAGACGAGACCGTGTCCCCGGTGCCGGCCGGTGACGGCGACGGCGCGCCCCGGCTGTGATCCGCCGATATGCAGCACAAGTTGCCGCTTCTGGCTAGCGGGTTGCAAGGCCGCGCGGCGGCGACAGCTATCGTCCGGCCGTCCCGCCGGATGAACGTCCCGGCCCGTATCCGGCGGGCGGGCGCGAGCCGAGATGCGACCTCAGGGTCCGGCCCTCGTACTCGGTGCGGAACAGGCCGCGGCGGCGGAGTTCGGGAAGCACCAGTGCGATGAAGTCGTCGAGCCCGCCCGGCAGGGTCGGCGGCATGATGTTGAAGCCGTCGGCGCCACCGGCCCGGAACCGCGCCTCCATCTCGTCGACGATCTGCACCGGCGTGCCGACGATCTGCGAGTGGCCGCGTGCCCCGGCGATCCGCAGGTAGAGCCGGCGCAGGCTCAGGCCCTCGCGGCGGGCGAGATCGAACATCAGCTGCTGGCGCGACTTGAGCCCCTCGGTCGCGGGCAGTTCCGGTACCGGACCATCGGGATCGAAGCCAGAGAGGTCGTGGCCGACCATGCGGCTGAGCAGTGCCAGCCCCACGACGGGATCGATCAGCGCCTGCAACTCCTCGAACGTGTCGCGCGCTTCCGATTCGGTGCGGCCGACCACCGGGAACAGCCCGGGCATGATCTTGAGGTCGTCGGGCGACCGGCCGAAGCGGGCCATCCGCCCCTTCAGGTCGCGGGCGAAGTCCACCGCCTCGTCGAGGGTCTGGTTGGCCGTGAACACGATCTCGGCGGTGCGCGCCGCCAGGTCCTTGCCCGGTCCCGACGACCCGGCCTGGACGAGCACCGGCTGGCCTTGCGGCGTGCGCGGAATGTTGAGCGGGCCCCGGACCTCGAAATGCTGGCCCTTGTGGTCGAGGGGCCGGAAGCCGTCGGGCTTCGAGAACTGGCCCGACGCCTTGTCGATCACGACCGCATCGTCGTCCCAGGTGTTCCACAGCCCCAGCACCACGTCGACGAACTCCTCCGCCCGTTCGTAGCGGTCGGCGTGGCGGGCGATCGTGTCGTTGCCGAAGTTGGCCGCCTCCAGGTCGGTGGCCGAGGTGACGAGGTTCCAGCCGGCCCGGCCGCCGCTGAGATGGTCGAGGGAGGCGAAGCGGCGGGCGACGTTGTAGGGCTCGTTGAAACTCGTCGAGGTGGTGGCGACGAGGCCGATGCGGTTCGTGACGGCGGCGAGGGCCGACAGCAGGGTGACGGGCTCGAAGTGGCCTGAGCGGGCGGTGCGCTCGCTGGAGCGCAGGTCGGCATCGCGGATGCCGCTGCCGTCCTCCAGGAAGATCAGGTCGAACTTCGCCGCCTCGGCGCGCCTGGCCCAGCCGACATAGCGCTCGAGAACGAGCCCGCCATCGGCCTCGCTCGACGGGTGGCGCCAGCCGGCGACGTGGTGGCCGGTGGCGTAGAAGAAGGCGCCGAGGCGCATCGTACCCTGTGTCATGGCTCGCTTCGGGATCTCGGGGCCGCCTGCCGCCGGTCTAATATACCGCTACGCGGAAGAAATCCTGGTTTGGGGATCGTGTCCCTTGGAGTGGTGTCGCTGAGCGGGAGCGGGGGACCCGCGCCAGGGCGAAAACCACCTTCGACTGTCTCCGGCGCAAGCACTCGCCGCCTCGCGTCATCGGCCAGGCACGGCGAAGCCGGTGCGCCACTCACCCCTCACGCGCCGCCCCCGACGAGGCGCCACACCGCGTCACCGTCGCGGTGGAGCCCCGTCCCCGACGGCGATCGCCGGGAGGGGCCCGATCACAGCCGGGGATCCACGGGCTCCGATTCCAGGGCGAGCACGCCGAACACGCATTCGTGCACGCGCCGCAGCGGCTCGCGCGCCACGAACCGCTCCAGACCCTCGAGCCCGAGCGCGAACTCGCGGAAGGCCAGCGAGCGCTTCGCCCCGAGCCCGCGCTGGCGCAGGCGGGCGAGGTGCTCGGGCGTGTCGTAGTCGGGGCCGTAGATCAGGCGAAGATACTCCCGGCCGCGGCATTTCACGGCGGGTTGCGTGATCCCGCGACGGCCGCGTGCGATGACGTCGGCGGGCTTGACCACCATGCCTTCGCCGCCGCCGGACG
Organism: Methylobacterium aquaticum; assembly: GCF_001043915.1. Taxonomy (GTDB): domain Bacteria; phylum Pseudomonadota; class Alphaproteobacteria; order Rhizobiales; family Beijerinckiaceae; genus Methylobacterium; species Methylobacterium aquaticum. The sequence goes on from NZ_LABX01000049.1 coordinate 5,955, forward strand.
TGAGATCCAGCCACCATGCGACGGCCTTCTCGACCTCCGATGCGTTGCCCGGATCCACGGTGATCGTGGCCGTGGCCCGGAACAGCGGGTCGGCGGATGCCAGCCGTGCGAGATGGCCCAGATGCCAGGAATGCGGCTTGTCGCCGTGAACCCGCCCCTCGCTGGCGAGCAGGTGGAACGGCGCGATCCGCAGGTCGTCGATCCGCGTCACCGGCCATGCATAGCTGCGGATGACCGAGGCGAATTTCTTCGCGCGGTCGAGGCGCTCCGCCGTGTGGAGCTTGAGGTCGCCGATCTCGGCCCCGCGGGCCTCAGCGCGCCGGAGCGCGTCCGCCACGGCGGACAGACCGATCCGGGCGGCGGCGGCGGTCGGCGCGTACTGGCCCGCGATGAGCGCCTGCGCCTTGGCCGACCACGGCATGATCTCGGCATCGAGCAGCACCCAGTCGGTGTCGAGGTCGGCGAGGAGCCCGCTCCGGTCGAGCGCGGCCCTGGTGCGCGCCAGAACCTCCGCCTGCTGCTGCGGGTCATGGAAGAAGGCGCGGCCGGTGCGGGTATAGACCGCCCCGAGGCCGCCGCCCGCCACGCCGAACCGACGCCGCGCCGCATCGCCGTCGCGGCAGACGACGATGAGCGCGCGCGAGCCCATGTGCTTCTCCTCGCACACGACCTGCGTCACGCCCTCGCGGCGGTAGAAGTCGAGCGCCTCGCGCGGATGCTCCAGGTAGCCGTCCTCCTTCGCGGTCTCGCACGGCGACATGGTCGGGGGCAGGTAGATCAGCCATTTCGGGTCGATCGCGAAGCGGCTCATCACCTCCAGCGCCGCGGCGTTGTTCTCGTCCCGGATCGTCACCGAGGGCAGAAGCCGCGTCGTGACGATCCGCTTGCCCGCCACGTCCGAGAGATCGAGCAGGTCGTCCGCCTCGGCTTGCGAAGCGATCTCCGCTCCCGGGCCGGCGGCGGGTCCGAGGGGCCGCGCGGGCTCGGCATAGACCTGCGCCGCCGGGACCGCGACGATCTCCATCTCGGGGTAGCGCAGGGCCGTGAGCCTGCCGCCGAACACGCAGCCGGTGTCGATGCACAGCGTGTTGTTGAGCCAGGCGGCCTCGGTCACCGGCGTGTGGCCGTAGACCACGCGGGTGTCGCCCCGGTACTCCGCCGCCCAGTTCAGGCGCACCGGCAGGCCGAACGCGTCCACCTCCCCGGTGGTCTCGCCGAACAGGCAGAAGCCCCGGATCGCTCCCGAGGCGCGGCCGATCATCTCGGCCTTGATCCCCGCATGGGCGACGGCGAGCCTGCCGGCATCGAGCCAGACGTGGCTGACCAGGCCGCCGATGAAGCGCCGGGCCCGGGCCCGGAAAGCCTCGCTCTGCGCTGACAGGCTGTCGATGCTGGCCTGAAGCCCGTGGCCGACCTTCACGTCGCGGCCGCCCAGCCACTTCTCGACCTTCGCCTCGTGGTTGCCCATGACGCAGAGGGCGTGGCCATCCTCGACCATGTCCATCACGAGACGCAGCGCATCGGCGACGCGCGGGCCGCGGTCGACGATGTCACCGACGAAGACCGCCTTGCGCCCGGGCGGCGGCACCACGCGGTAGCGCGGCTCGCCGTCCCGGCTCTCGCGGGCGACGGCGTAGCCGAGGCGCTCCAGCAGCGTCCCGCATTCATCGGCGCAGCCATGCACGTCGCCGATGATGTCGAAGGGCCCCGGCTCGTCGCGACGGTCGGTCCAGAGCCGCTGCCGGGACAGCGTGACGCCGGCGATCTCGGCCTCGGAGCGCAGCTCATGCACCTGCCGGAAGCCCTCGCGGGCGAGACCGCGCAGGCCGCGGCGCAAGGCGGCCATCTGGTTGCGGATCACGTGCGGGCCGAAGGCGCGATCCGGTCGGCTCGCATTGCGCATCCGGCAGATCTCCTCGCCGGGATCGAGCACGATCGCCACGCTGAGCGCGTGCCGGCGGCGGGCGATCTCGACGAGGCGCTTGCGGTCCTCCGCCCGGACATTCGTCGCATCGACCACGGTGAGGCGGCGGTTCTTGAGGCGCAGGTCGAGGATCGCGCTCAAGAGCGCGAAGGCGTCGGGCGTGGCGCCCTGGTCGTTCTCGTCATCCGCGACGATCCCCCGGCAGGCATCCGAGGAGATGATCTCGGTGGCCCGGAAGTGGCGGCGCGCGAAGGTCGACTTGCCGGACCCGGAGGCGCCGATCAGGACCACGAGCGCGAAGTCCGGCACCGTGACCGCGGTGGAGGTCGTGTCGTCGCGGCTCATCGGGAAAACACCGCCATCTGGCTCGGCGCGCCGAAATCGGGATGGATGTCCCCGAGACTTTCGATCTGCACGGCATAGCCGTGCTCCGCGGCCACGCGCTCCGCCCACTCCCCGAACTCGGCCCGGCTCCACTCGAAGCGGTGATCGGGATGCCGGAACTGCCGCTCGGGCAGGCTCGGGAACAGGACGTTGTAGTCGCGGTTCGGCGTGGTGACGACGATGGTCGCCGGGCGGGCATCGCCGAACAGGGCGCGTTCGAGATGCGGCAGGCGGTCGGGCTCGACATGCTCGATCACCTCCACGAGGGCGGCGGCATCGAACCCGCGCAGTCGCGCGTCGCGGTAGATGAGCGAGCCCTGGAGCAGCACCAGCTTGCGGCGCAGCGCCTCCGGCAGGGACTCGGCCCGGCGTTCGGCCCGGGCGAGTGCGGCACTCGACACCTCGACGCCGGTCACCTGCGCGATCGCCGGGTCGCGGATCAGCCGGGCGATCAGCTTGCCGTCGCCGCAACCGAGATCGAGCACACGCTTGGCGGCGCCCTCTGCGCCACGTCCCTGGACGCCGCTTCCTTGGGTCCCACTTCCCGGGGCCCCGCTCTCGGCGATCACCTGCGCCACGCGGTCGAGGCGCCGCTCGTGCAGGCGCAGCGGCTGCTCGATGCCCGCCTCCCGCTCCTCCTGCGCGGCGGGATCGAGGATCGCCTCGGGCTCCGCCGCCTCCGCCAGCTGCGCCAGGGCCTGCCGCACCAGGACGCCACGGCGCTTGAGGAAGCGCGAGACGATCAGGTCGCGCTCGGGATGGCCCGGAAGCCAGCCCTCGCCGCGGGCAAGCAGCTTCTCCACCTCGTCCTCGCCGACGAAGTAGTGCTTGCGATCGTCGAGCACCGGCATGAGCACGGTGAGGTGGGTGAGGAGATCGGCGAGCCGCGCGGTGGCGCGGAGCCTCACCGTGACGTAAGGCGCCTCGCCCCAATCCGGCCGCTCGGGATCGAGCGGATGGCGCGTCACCTCGACCGCGTAGCCGAGGGGCGCGAACAGCCGCTCCACGAGGTCGGACCGCCCGCGCACCGGCAGCGGCGCAACGGTCACGTCGAGCGGGATCTCGGCCTCGGCAAGGGCGGGGCGCTCCTTGCTGCGCCCGCCCATGGCGGCGCCGAGGCAGCGGCCGATGGCGACGCTCAGGAACGACGAGGCGGCGTAGGGCCGATCGTTGACGTAGTGGTCGAGCAGGCCCTCGCCCCCTGCGCTGCCCCGCACCAGGGCGATCGGGTCGATGTCGAGGGTCAGCACGAACTCGCAGCGCGCCTCCGTCGCCTCCGGGTAGAGCATCACGGCCCGGCCGAAGCCGAGATCGAGGTCCTGCGTCCGGTGCGGGTTCTTGTGGAGCAGGAAGCCGAGGTCGGTGGCGGGCCGATGCGTGGTCGCGACGGAGAGAAACACGAGAGAGGATCCTGACGGACGAGGGCGGGTCAGAGAGCGGGCCGACATGCGGGAGGAGGCACGCATCGAACGCCGCCTGTCCAGAGGCTCGGCATTCCGCCGCGGGACCGCCGCCGGCCCTTCCTCGGCCGGATGGCGCCGTCGGGCCGCGATCCCCCCAGAATGCTTCGCTCACGCCAGCCGCGACGACGCCATCGCTCGGCGGCGCGGCGACCGTCGCCGATACCAACGACCGACGATGCTGACGCATCGATTCGCTCCCGGGCAGGCCCGGCACCAACGGTCGTTGTCTTTCGACCGTTGGTTTGAGACGTCTCAGTTCCGCTTTCGAGGCTCGGCGATCTCGACGGGTCGGGCGGCATCCCCCTCCCGCAGGAACGGGGCGGCGCGCACGATCACGCGGTCATTCTCCGAGAGCCCAGACCGAATCTCGATCTCGTCCTCGGAGAAGAGACCGATCCCGACCGGACGCACTTCGACGCTGTGACCGGTGGACACGTACACGGCAGGGCCGTCCGGGCCGCGCACCAGGGCGGAGAACGGGATGGCGATCCCGCAGCTCTCACCGACCTGCACCGTACCCCGCGCGAACAACCCGAGCCGGATACCGTCCGCGGACGCGAGCTGGATGCGGACCTGGCCGAGCTGCGTGGCCGGATCGGCCACCGGCGAGACGAGGCGAATCTTGCCCTTGAGAGGACTCAGCCCGATCGGCTTGACGCTCACGCCCTGGCCCGGAGCGAGGCGTTCGAGCTTGGCGAGCGGTGCCTCGGCCGCGAGATCCACCTCGCCCTGGGCCGCGATGACGAAGAGCGGATCGCGTCGGGCCGGAGCGGGTGCCCCCACCGTCGCCGTGCTGCGCCCGATCAGGCCGGAGACCGGTGCGCGCAAGGTCGTCGGACCGCCCGGCTGACCATCCTCGGGCGAGAGCTGGGCGAGGGCCTGCCCGGCCCGCACCTCGTCCAGGGCCTTGACGTAGACCTGGGTCACCCGCAGCCCGTCCCGGTCCGGGCGGATCTGCACCTCCTGGCGCGGCACCAGCACTCCGGTCACGTCGACCTGATCGGAGAAGCAGCGGATCTTGGCGCGAGCCACGCTGACCATGGGGCCGGCTGGCCGGGCCGGTGCCGCGTTCTTCGCCTCGTCGCTCTCCGCCGCGGCGGCAAGCCCCGGCGCGATCAGCAGGCAGGCCGCGAGCAGCCTCGGAAAGATGGGTTGCCTCACGCCTCGTCCACTCCCCTGTCGGCCGGGCCTGCGACCCGCCAGCGTCGATCCACGATTACGGTCGCCCTTGGCGACGGGAGGATGGCGGCTGGCCGGCGCCCTCCCGCGGCATCAGCATGTCGAGGAGGCCGCCGACGCCGCCGTTCCGGCCCCCCAGGAGGTCGGTGCCGACCGATTCGAGCCCCCGCACCAATTGTCCATCGGTCATCAGCCCGGCGAGGTCCACGTGGATCTGCGGGGCGTCCCAGGCGCCATTGATGATCACCGGCACGCTCACGTCCAGCCCGCGGGGCAGAGCGCGCGCCGCGGACCGGGACAGGCGCGGCGCGATCCGGAAGGACAGGCTGCGCTCGCCGAAATCGATCGTGCCGCTGCCGCCCGCCGTCACGAGGGGGCCCGCGAAGGCAAGCTCCTCGGTGGTGGCACGGCCGTCCTGGATCTGGACGCGCAGCGAGAGCCGATCGAAGGCGGTGGTGTCGGCCGCGGAGACCCGCGCGGCCATGGATTGCACCACGCCCGGAATGTCGATGCCGACGAGGCGCCCATTCTCCAAAAGGAGCGCCGCCTTGCCGGCGAGGCTGCGGCGGATGGCGGCCCCGTCCCGTCCCTCGCCGCGCAGGTCGAGGGTCGCGCTCGCGGTGCCGTCGAGCAGGGCGAAGCCGGCCAGATCGGACAGGAGCGGCAGGGCCCGGGCCCGGGCCAGTTCGAGCGTCAGCGCATGGCGCGGCGCGTCCTCCGGGGCGGCCGGAAGCGTGGTGGTGAGGCGGCCCCGGACCTGACCGCCCTGGAGGCCCGCCTGCGCGAGCGTCGCATCGACGGTGCCGTCGGCGAGTCGCAGGTCGAGGTCGAGGTCGGCGAGGCGGGTCTGACCGACGGCGAGGGACGTCGCCCGGAGCCGGACCCGCCCGTCGAAGAGGCGGAGGATCGACAGGTCCGGCAGGCGATCGGTGGCCGCCTGTGTCCCGAGGGACAGCGCGTCGAAGGCGAGATCGAGCCGCACGAAGGGCTTCCGGGCGAGGTCGACGAGAACGCCGCCGGTGAACCGATCCGGGCCGAGGCTGCCCGTGAGGCGCGCCAGGGTGAGGGCCGCGCCCGAGAGGGTGGCGTCGGCGGTGCCGACGAGCGGCGCACCGGCGATCTCCGGCGCCCGGCACGTGAAGGCGATCGCCACCGGGTTCTCCGCCGCCGGCGCACCGTCCGTGGGCGCCACGGTGAGGTCGCAGGTGCCGCGCGTGCTGCCGGCTCGGCCCGAGAGCGTGACGGCGTGGCCGTCGCCTCTCGGCTCCACGGCGGCGGAGATCCCGTCGATGGCCGCGACGGTGCGCCCGGCCTCCGTCAGGCCGAGGCTGCCGTCACGCACCGCGATGCGCCGGGGCCGCGGGCCGAGGGAGGGAGAGGCAGAGGATGGGGCGGCCGCGGCGTCGGGCAGCGGTCCGGTTCCGCGCCACCATTGCGCCGGCCATTGCAGGGCCGGGCGGACGATCTCCACCCGGTCCGCCTCGCCCGCGAGGAGGCCGCCCACCGTCCCGTCGAGCCGCATGGCCGCGATCGCGAGGCTCGTCCGCCCGGCCGGTCCGAGATCCGTCTCCGTCGCGAGATCGCGCAAGGTCACGCCGGCCGGCCAGACCGAGAGCGCGGCCCCGCCCACCGACCAGGCGCGCCCGGTCGCCGCCTCGAGGCGTGCGACGGCGATCCGCACGATCAGCCGCTCGCCCGCCAGGACGAGTGCGCTGGTGCCGACGACGACGGCGGCGGCGAGAGCGAGCAGGAGCGTGCGACGTGTCATGGTCCAGTCAGCAACCTTCGAGCGCTCGCATGCGGGACAAGACCGCAAATGCCGAGCGAAATCAATCGGCGGTCTGGCCGATCGACAGACGGCGCAAGACGGCGGGCCCCGCCGTGACGCGGGATGGTCTGCGACGGCGCAGACGCGACGTCTCCCGCGAAGTCTCCGGGGCAGATCGCGCCAGTCGAGGGATGCCGGCGGCGGCGCCCCGGATTCCGCGATCTCTGGCCCGCGACTCGCCGCGGGAGGCGGCGGACCGAAATTCCTGCGTCGAGAGCTGTCGCGCGGTGCGCGTCGGCACTTGCTCGGAGTGGCGGCAGAGATGTACTTTGGCGCCATGAAACGGACGCTGCCTGCCCTTCTCACTCTCTCGCTCACGGTGTGGGCCACCGCGGCCGTTTCCGGGCCGGGGGACAAACGCATCGCCCTCGTGATCGGCAATGCCGCCTACGAGAGCTTCGGCCGCCTCGCCAATCCGGGCAACGACGCCGACGACATCGCGTCGGTGCTGCGCCGGCTCGGCTTCGATGTCGTGGACGGACGGGACCTGTCGCGGCGCGACATGGACCGCAAGCTGGCCCAGTTCTCCCGCGTCGCGCACGATGCCGACACGGCGCTGGTCTATTATGCCGGCCACGGCTTGCAGTACCAGGGCCAGAACTACCTCGTCCCGACCGACGCGCAGCTCAAGGACGGGTTCGACGTCCCGTTCGAGACCATCCCGGTCGAGAGCGTGATCGGCGCGCTCGACAGCGCCAAGGGCGCCCGCATCCTGATCCTGGATGCCTGCCGCGACCTGCCGCTCAAGGATACCGGCCGGCGCGACAGCGCGAACGGCCCGGGCCTCGCGAGCGTGGTCGGCCGCAAGGGCCTGATCATGGCCTACGCCACCCAGGCCAACAACGTCGCGTTCGACGGCACCGGCCGCAACAGCTTCTACGCCGCCGCCCTGATCAAGACGATGGCCGAACCCGGCCTCGAAGTCGGGCAGGTGTTCCAGCGCGTCGCGATGTCGGTCTCGACCGCCACCAGCGGCCGCCAATTGCCGGAGGTGACCCGCTCCTATCCGGGCGAGGTCTATCTGAACCGCGACGAGACCGACTTCCAGGCGTGGAGCCGCCTGCGTGGCAGCAACCAGATCGCCGAGCTGCGCAACTTCGCCGCCAAGTACACCACCAGCTTCCTGAGGGACGACGCCCTCGCGCGCATCAGGACCCTCGAGGAGCAGGGCCGGGCGGTCGCGCAACCCGTCATCGACGGGACCCTCGCCCGCGAGGAGAAGCGCGCGGCGGACGAGCGAATCGCCGCGGCGAAGCTCGACGAGGAGCAGCGCCAGCGCGAGAAGGCGCGACTGGCCGACGACAAGGCCCGCCGGGAGGAGAACGAACGCCGGGACGCCGAGCAGGTCCGGCTCGCCGCCCAGCGCAAGGAGGAGGAGCGCCTCGCGGCGCTTCGCAAGGCCGAGGAGGACCGGCAAGCGGCGCTCCGGGCCGACGTCGCCGCGCGCGAGGCGGAAGACCGGCGCCTGGCCGCGCTGGCGGTCCAGGAGGCCGAGCGTCAGGAAATCGCGCGTCAGGAGCAGAAGCGCCGCGACGAGGAGAATGCCAAGGTCGCCGCGGCGGCCGAAGCCGAGCGCCGCGAGGAGATGGCTCGCCTGGAGCGGGTCCGGCGCGAGGAGGAGGCCCGCCTCGCCGCGCGCCGCGACGAGGACCAGCGCGTCAACGTCAAGCTCGCGATGCTGGAGACCCCGAAGATCGAGGACGCGAAGGCGGATGCCGTCAAGGCCGAGATCACGGCCGAAGCGGCCAAGGTCGTCGAGCCCGTCGCGCCGTCCGAAACCGCCAAGCCCGTGGAAACCGCCAAGCCCGTGGAAACCGCCAAGCCCGTGGAAACCGCCAAGGCGCCCGAGACCGTCAAGGCGTCCGAGACCGCCAAGCCCTCAGAGGGGCCGGCGATCGCCTATGCCAGCCTGTCGGTCAAGGACGAGGTCCCGGCCACCACCGCGGCCCTGGATGCGACCGCGCCCGTCAACCAGGACCGGACCATTCGCGCCGTCCAGGACCGCCTGAACGCCCTCGGCTGCTACAACGAGAAGCCCGAGGCGAGCTGGGGCAAGCACTCGATGGAGGCGCTGGAGCGCTTCTACCGCGTGACCCAGGCGGGCGACGCGGCCCGGCCGGGCTTGACGCGTGCGGTCAAGATCGTCTCGCACATGCCCGACCAGTCGACGCTCGACATGCTGAACGGCTATAGCGGCCGTGTCTGTCCTGTCGTCTGCCCGACCGGCACCGAGCAGAAGGGCGATGCCTGCGTGCGGGTCTCCTGTCCGCCCGGCCTCACGCTCGACGGCGACCAGTGCCGTCCTACGGTGAAACCGCAGCGCGCCAGCCTGCCAACCGCGACCCCGCGACCGGTCAAGGTGGTGAGGCCGGAGCCGGAACCGGAGCCGGAGCGCCCCCGGAAGGCGGCGGCGCCCGTCAAGGAGCCCCGCATCAAACGCGCTGCCTTGCCCGAGCCGGAGCCTGTGAAGGTCAGGCCGCCGGCCCACAAGCCTCCGGCGCCGAAGCCCCCGGTGGCCAAGCTCCCGGTGGCCAAGCCTCCCGTCCAGGAGACCCCGCGCCCGGTCCGGGCGGCGGCCCGCCCGATGGTGAAGCCGAAGGTGACGATCGTGGAGCCGATCCGCGCCCGCGCGCGGGTCCCGGCCCTCGCCCGTCCCAGCTACAGCCCGGCCCCAGCGACCAGCACGGCGTCGAGCTACGGCGGTGGGTCGAGCTACGGCGCGACCGAGATCGGCGCCTCGCGCTTCATGGGCCGGATGCCCTGACGGGGCTACCACGGTCCTGACGACGAAAAAGGCCGGTCCCCGCGGGACCGGCCTTTTTCGTCGGTGCACCGCGCCTGGAGCGATGCGAGATCCGGACGATCGTCCGGACTGCGCGTCGCAGGCCAGCGCGGTGCCGACCTCGGCCTTCTGACGCAATCTGGCTTGCGTCGGGCGAGGCACGAAAGATCGCAGGGCATTCCAGGCTCCGGCCGCGCGAATCAGACTGCCGGCCCAAGATCCTCACGCATCAGCGCTTGAATTCTCTCACATTGCCGGGGCCGAGCCAGAGGCTTGGCGAATCTCTGAGGCCGGAACCAACGGTCGTTTTCGATCACCGTTGGTATCAACCCGCGGACCGGCCTTCGGCATCCAGCGTCAGCGCGTAATCGAGGCCATTGCCCCGATCCTGTCCCACGGACTGGCCCATGCCGAGGGTGCCGACGTCGCGCAGCACCAGCTCCTCGCGCCTTATGCAATATTCCTCGGCGCCGAACCGCGTCACGAAGGTCCCGTTGGTGCTGTGATCGACAAGGACCCACTTGTCACCCCGGCGCTCGATCGTGGCGTGACGGCGGGAGGCGTGCTCGTTCTGCACCAGGATGTCGTTGCTGGCATCGCGCCCCAGCGAGACGCTCTGGTGCCCCTCGCCGAAGACCCAGCGCTGGCCGCGATGGGAGAGCCGCAGTTCCGGGACCGCGACGGCCTGCGGGCCGGCCGGCAGCGAGAACACGGTGGTCTGATGGGTCGAGAGGTGCCAGAGCACCTCCACCACGCCCAGATCCTCGCACGCATCCTTGACGTGGACGCCGACGAGCGCGCGGGTCGCCGCCCGTCGCGCCGGCGGCAGGACGTCGGTGAGGGCGCCGGTGGTGATGATCTGCCCGCCCTTGGCCACGGACGTCATCCGGGCCGCCATGTTCACGGTGGTGCCGAAGTAGTCGTCGGCGGTGCGCACGGCTGGGCCGAAATGGAACCCGATGCGCAGCAGCAGCCGCTGGGCGGCAACGTGCTCCATCCCGGGCGCCGCTTCCTCGAAGCGACGCTGGATCGTGATCGCCGCGTCGTAGGTGGCGCAGACATCGTCGAACACCGCCATGAACTCATCGCCGATGGTCTTCACCACACGGCCGCCGCCGGCCCGCACCACTCCAGCGGCGAGGTCCAGGCACGCATCGACGACGCGCAAGGCCACGGCGTCCCCGACCTCGCGGTAGAGCCGGGTGCTCCCGGCAACGTCACAGAACAGGACGCCGATCTCGGCGGTTTCGGCGGTGCTCATCGTATGTATGGACGGCTCCCCGCAGCTCACAATCACAATGCTGCTTATCGTCTCGTCTAGGCAAGGGCCCGGCGGACGGGAAGTCCAAAAAGCGCCAGCCTGGTGCGATCGCTCACACGGCGTCGCCCTCTCGACTGATTCGCTCCGCCGCCGGGCGGTCAGGCCGTCCCCGGGGCCAAAGGTCCATGCCGCCGCCCGGACAGCGGCGGCAGGGTCGGCGCGCCACGGAGTCCAGCCCTGGAACCGGACCGGTTGCGGCATCGCTCGGCGCGAGGCAGCAGGATTCCGCATCCCGAGTGCCGCAGGAGCGCAGTGGGAGGCCAAAGCAAGACGGGTCCGGCGAGACCACGGCGCCCGGGCCTCGGCGGCGGCGACGCGCTTCCCGGCCAGCCGACACCTCGTTTGTACAAAATCATGTCTCACGAGCGAAGGTTGTTTTCTTCCTGTGCGTTGCGCGATGTTGTCGGCGCGGAGTGTCTCTTTAAGCGAACATCTTCCATGAATATGCGATTTGTTCGGTACTGTGGGCTTGCCGGGATTGTTGCGGGCCGGCCACTCTTGAGACCAATTCAGACCGGAGGGCGAAAGTGGCTATTCTGTTAACCGTGGCTGTGCGCAACATGCCGTTAACGGCGAATCTGGAGTACGAGGGCAATGGTGAGGGAAGGTTTCATGGCGGGCGCGGGGCGGCGTCATGGTCTCGGGCGCATGCAGCGGGCGTTGCTGCTGGGTGTCTCGGCCGTGAGCTTGTCCTTGGCTCCCGGCATCGCCGGCGCCCAGACCGTGGTGTCGGGCTTCGATGCGAACCAGCTTGCTCGCAACGACGACCAGTCGACCGGGGCCGTGCCGCTTCCCTTCACGGCGAACTACTTCGGGACGAGCTACGGCCAGATCTACGTCAACAACAACGGCAACGTGACGTTCGGCCAATCTTCCAGCAACTTCACGCCCGTCGGGCTCGGCGCCGGCTATAGCGGCCCCCCGATCATCGCGCCGTTCTTCACCGACATCGACACCCGGAATGCGGCGAGTGGCGTCACCTCCTACGGCAACGGCACCTATGCGGGGCAGACGGCGTTCGGCGTGACGTGGCCGTCGGTCGGCTACTTTTCCAGCCGTGCCGACAAGACCAACACGTTCCAGCTGATCATGGCGAGCCGTGGCGATACGGGCCAGGGCAATTTCGACATCTACTTCAATTACGGGCGGATCCAGTTCGAGACCGGTGACGCCGATGGCGGCGTCAACGGGCTCGGCGGCACTTCGGCCTCGGCCGGCTACTCGGCCGGCACCGGGGCTGCCGGCACCTTCTACGAGCTGCCGGGCTCGCTGACGAACGGGGCGTTGATCGACGGCGGCCCCAACTCCCTCGTCGCGGGCACGAATAGCGGGGTGCCGGGCCAGTTCCTGTTCCCGGTCCGCAACGGCACCGTGCTCCTCGCCAATGTCTGTGCGGCGGGCGACAATGCCTCGACCACCACCTCGGCGGTCTGCGGTCCGAACCGAACCTACAACCAGGGTATTTTCTATACCCCGGTCAACCCGTTCACGCTCACGGTCCGCGAGAACACCACCATCACCGCGCCGGCGGGGGCAGACGCCATCTTGGTGATGCCGACGGCGGCCACCGCGGGCGCCGTGCCGACCGCGAGCACGACGGTGAACGTCGTGGCCGGCGCCACGATCACCTCCGCCGACCGGGCGGGCATTCAGATCGACAACGGCACGACCGGCACCGGGCAGGGGACGGTCGACACCGCTGGCACGATCACGGCCGCCACGGCCGGCATTGTCGCCCAGACGAACACCGGCGCCTTGCGGGTGACCAATACCGGTGGGATCACGGCGCCGTTCGGCGTTCTGGGCCAGTCGGCCTCCGCGACCCTGTCGAATGGCGGCACGATCACGGCCGGCGTCGGCCTTGCCGCGATCGGACCGGACGGGGTTCCGAGCGTCGGAAGTGTCGCCAACGCCGGCACAATCACCTTCGGCAAGGTCGGCCTCGCGGCGGCTTTGGGCGGCGGCTCACTCTCCAACACCGGCACGCTGACCTATAGCGGCGCGATCGCCGATCCGTTCTCGGCGACCGTGATGGGCGCGCTCCCCGCGGCGGCGACCATCCGCACCGCGCTCCAGAGGGTCGCGGGGGTTGTCGGGCGATCGGACATCCCGACGACCGGCATGGCGGGCCTGGCGGCGAGCGACCTGATGGTCTCCAACGCCGGCACGATCACGGGCAGCGCCTTCGGCGTCGCGGCTCTGTCGCAGCAGGGCCGGCTGACCTTCCAGAACACCGGCACGATCACGGCCACCGAAGCGGGCGTCGCCGCGGCCGGCCGGACGATCACCTTCTCCAACAGCGGCTCGATTGCCGCGGCGGGGGTCGCGGCCCAGCTCACGAGCGCCGGCGGCAGCCTGAGCGTCGCGAATAGCGGCAGCCTGAGCGGCCTCGTCGGCGTCAGGGCCGGGGTGATGCAGCCGGCCACCGGCAGCACCCTCACCATCAGCAACGCGGCCGGCGGTACGATCACCGGGACGTCCGGGACCGCCATCGACACGTCGGGGAGCAGCGTCGCAACCCAGCTCGACAACCGCGGCACGATCACCGGCGCCCTCGCTCTGAGCACCGGATCCTCGGTCACCAATGCGGGCCAGTTCAACGCGGTCGGCACGAGCACGCTCGGCGGCGCGGCCTTCACCAATCTCGGCACCCTGTCGGTCGTGCCCGGGCAGACGGGCCCGGTGAATGCCACGGTCGCCGGCCTGTCGACCTTCACCAACGCCGGTACGATCAGCCTCGTGAACGGCCAGGCGGGCGACACCCTGACCATCCAGGGCAACTATGCCGGCCAGAACGGCCGGCTGCTCACCGAGTTCTCGACCCAGGACAAGGTCGGCGACCGACTCGTCATCACTGGCAACGCGACCGGCACGACCGGCGTGACGGTCACGAACCTGACGAGCGCGACCCCCTTTACCATCGGTGCGCCGGTGGTGGTGGTGAATGGCGCGAGCGATGCCAATGCCTTCACTCTCACCAGCACCCGGGGCTTCGGCACCCTGGAGCCGGTGCTGGTGACCACCCGGGGGCAGGGCGAGGGGAGCACGGTGAGCCTCGGCATCGCGGTCGCCGCCGTGCCGAACGCGGTGGCGCTGTCGGCGCCGGCCGCCGTGATCGCCTCGCGCACCATCGCCTTCCAGGGCGGCACCGCCGTCCTCGACCGGATGACCCAGCTCCGCACCGAGACCCAGCGCGCCGCCTCCGGCACGCCGTCGATCCCGCAGGCCCTGCAATATGCCGGCCTGAACCAATACGCGGCCCTGGTCAGCAAGGATCCGATCGCGCCGAAACTGGTCCAGCCGGTCGAGCCGCCGCCCAGCAACGTCCGCCCGGCGGTCTGGGCCCGCGCCTATGGCGACCTCGAGCGCCGCACCGGGTCGACCTCGTTCTCCTTCGCCGGGACCTCCTTCTCCCGTGACCTGGGCTACACCCAGTCCGGTGGCGGCCTGCTCGGCGGCGCCGACCTGGTGATCAGCCGCCTGACCTCGGCGGAGGATGGCCTGATCATCGGCGTGATGGGTGGTTACACCACCGCGGCGGTGCGCCTGAACCAGGCCGCCGGCCGGCAGGATTACGAGGGCGGCACGGTCGGCGTCTATGGCAGCTACCTCAACGGCCCGTGGTTCTGGGATCACCTGTTCAAGGTCGACCTGCTCGGCCTCGACATCCGGGCGCCCGGCCTGCTTCAGCGCACCGGCTTGCAGAACTACGCCTACACCACCAATGTCGGCTACCGCATCCCGCTCGAGAACGCGGTCTATGTCGAGCCGACGGCGGGGCTGGAATACGTCGCCACCACCTTCGACCGGCAGGCCGCGCTCACGCCGACCTCGGTTCCCCTGCGGGACGGCGATGCCCTGCGCGGCCGGATCGGTGCCCGGGTGGGGTCGGAATTCGTCCAGGGTGACATCCGGGTCGAGCCGAGCGTGACCGGCTTCCTCTACTCCGTCCTGACGGAGAGCGGGACTTCGGGCGCGGTGAACGGGATCACCGGGGCGACCGGCCTGCGTGAGCAGGGCAAGCTGCGCGGGGAGGTCCAGGCTTCCGTGAACTTCTTCAACCTGAAGACCGGTCTGTCGGGCTTCGTCCGGGCCGATTACCGCATCGGTGGCGACCTCGTCGGCGGCGGCGGCCGGGTCGGCGTGCGCTACCAGTGGTGATCCCGCCGGGGTGATCCCGGCCCGATGCATCGAGTGGGGGGAAGGGCCCGGCCTGTGCGCCGGGCCTTTTCGTATGTCGAAGGGGACGGGGCGGCGGGTGGCCCCAAGGCGGGACCGGCGCGGCGCCCTCTGATCCCTCCCTTCCCGGCCAGCCGGGCCGCCGGAGCGGCTACCATTCCAGCGCCCCTCATTCACGGTCACCGATAAGTAACCGAGTCGCGAAGTTCACGGCCGGTTCGGCCACGTGCGCCGACACACAGAGCCGCGGGAAAACTGTTGATAAGGTCCAACTTGTCAAGCTTGCATCGGTGAAAACAGACACCACATTGCGATGACGAGGCGCCTCAAGACTGTCGAGGTTGCCGGACAACGGTTGGAGAAAAGTCATGAACCTGCGTGTTGCCGCGATCCTCTCGGCGGCCACCGTCGCATCGTCCCTGGCGGCGGCCCTGCCGGCGCGAGCCGATTACATCCGCTGCGTCACCCCATGGGCCTGCGAGCGGGTCAGCGATCGCCCGATGCCGCGCGAGGTGCGGGTTCTCTTTGCGGCCAACCAGCATTGGCAACCCTGGTACGGCCGCGGTGATGACGTGCGGCCCTACAGCCGCTTCGACGTCGAGGCGCTGCGCCTGATGACTCGGATGCGCTGATGCGGCGTCCGGGATCCGATGCAGGACCCTTGGTGCGGATCGCCGTCAGCTCCCGAGCTTGAAGTAGCCGATGGCGATCCCGGCGGGCCTCGGATCGCGATCGAGTTCGTCGCCGATCAGACGGAAGAGCTGGCTGGCCCGCGCGGTCCCGCCGCCGCGAAGGCTGGAGAGCGGCTTCTGGCTGGTCAGCGCGAGCAGCAATTGCGGCTTCGGGCTGCCGCTGCCCTCGACCTTGAGGGTGAAGCGGGCCGCGTCGCCGGTGCGCCGCATGGAGCGGCCGAGATTGCTGACCCGGCCGTCATCCGAGACCAGCAGCAGCTCGATGCTGCGGTCCGTGGCGGCCTCCACCACCCCGCTCAGCTCCTGGCCGTTGCGTAGCTGATCTGATGTGATGGTCAGGCTGGCCGCCCGGGCGTCGCGCAACGGGAATTGCCGCGCCAGGAAATCGACCAGCGGGCATTGGGCGTCCATCACCTGATGCAGCGTGATCTGCGGGTCGATGCCGAGGCGGCGCTGGAACGCGGTGTCGAAAGCCATGAACGGCTGAGTCGAGGCACCGAACGCCTCCACTGTGACGTTCGGCGGCTGGACCGAGACCGCCGTCGCGAAGAAGCACTCTCCGCCCTCATAGTTGCGCACGAAGCGCTCGACCTCGTCGGCATTCGCGGCAGCGGCCCGGGACGTCTCCGGACGGGGCGGAGTGGAGGGCTCGTCCGGGTTCGGCCCCGGATCTTGCAGCGGGATCACGGCGGGCCTCTCGTCCCGGGCCCGGCTTTCCTCCTGGATCTGCCGCTCGTCCTGCGCCGCCCGGTACTGCGCCGCCCGCTCGCGCGCCACCTTCTCGAAATCCGCCTTCCGGCGGGCCACGTCGTCCGTCCGAGTGTCTTGCCGAATATCTTGCCGAGCGTCTTGCCGAGTGTCTTGCGCCAGCGCCGGCGGGGTCGCGGTGGGACCGGTGTCGGCGCGCGGCGCGACGAGGGGCGGGTCGACGGGCCGCGGCGGCGGCGGATTCGAGCGTGCCAGCAGCAGCACGGCCGCCCCCCCGAGGAGAGCGGCCGTCGCCAGCCCGGCCGCCGTGGCGAGCAAGGGGCCGAGGCGTTGCCGCGGCGGCTCGTCGGTGGGGAGCAGGGCGGCCGTTGCCGCCATGTCGGCGGGGCGGTCCTTGGGATTGGGCTGCAACATCGCGGTGAGGACGGGGCGGATGCGCTCGTCGATCCCCGTGAGGTCCGGCACGCGCCGGCGCTTCTCGATCACCTCAAGATGGGTGCTGCCCATGTCGAGCGCCTGGCCGCGGGCGGCGTGGACCAGGAGCAGGCCGAGGCTGTAGATGTCCGATTTCGGCGTGACCTCGCCGCCATAGAGCCCGAGCTGCTCGGGCGAGACGTAGGCGTATTTTCCGGCGAAGCCGTCGCCGATCACCGTCCCGTCCTGGTTCGGGGCCCGGGCGATGCCGAAGTCGATCAGCTTGGCCCTGGCGACGTTGCCGCCGGGCAGGATCACGTTGTCGGGCGAGACGTCGCGGTGGATGATGCCGAGCTCGTGGGCCGCCTGGAGACCGGCGGCGAGGCGGCGCAGCAGCAGCGACAGGGCCGGGGTGTCGAGGGCCTCGTCCTTCAGGCGCTCGGACAGCAGTACGCCGTCGACGAACTCCATCGCCAGATAGGGCAGGTCCAGCTTCGCATCGATCGAGAACACGAAGTAGCGGACGATCGCCTCGTGGTTGAGGTGGTGGAGCGCCGACGCCTCGCGCCGGAACAGCGCCAGGGCTGCGGCGTTGCGGGCGAGTTCGGGCTTGATGACCTTGATGGCCACCGCGTCGCCGGTGCCGAGGGCCTCGCCCTTGTAGACCTCGCCCATGCCGCCGGCGGCGATCAGGCTGCGGACCACGTAAGTGTCGTTGAGTCGGGTACCGGCCTGGATGAACGCGCGGGACGGCTGCGGCAGGAAGACCGTCTCCTCGGTCATGCGCGGTCGCCTTCCCGTGCGGCGCCGCCGGGGGTAGGATCGCCGAGGTAGCGCACCGCCACGACCGTGACGTTGTCGCGCGCGCCGCGGGTGAGGGTCAGCGAGACCAGGGCGTCGCAGGCGGCCTGGGCGCAGACGCCGGCACACAGGTCAAAGATCTCCCAATCAGCGACGTGCTGGGTCAGCCCATCCGAGCAGAGGACGAACAGGTCGCCGGGTTCCAGCAGGCCGTGGTCGAGTTCGATCTCGGGCCGTGCCTGCACGCCGATCGCCCGGGTCACCGCGTTGCGGCCCGGCCAGGCGCTCGCCTCCTCGGGGGTGAGCACGCCGCGATCGAGGAGGGATTGGATCTCCGTGTGGTCGTGCGACAACTGCGCGATGCGCCCGTCCCGGACCCGGTAGATCCGGCTGTCGCCCGACCACAGGCAGGCGAAATGGGGCGCGAAAACCAGGAGCGCCGCCACGGTGGTGCCCACCACGGTTCCGCGTGCCTGCGCGACCGACTGGATCTCGGCATTCGCCGTCGCGATGCCGGCCTTGGCCCGGGCCAGGAGGTCGCCGGCCGAGCCCGCAGGGGCGATCGTCGCGAGCGCCTGCACGACCGCGCTCGAGGCGACATCGCCGGCGGCATGCCCCCCCATTCCGTCCGCGACCGCGAACAGACCGCTCTCGGGCGCGACCAGGAAACGATCCTCGTTCAGCGACCGGACGTGGCCGACATGGCTCGCCGCACCCAGATCGAGCCGGGCCGCGGCGTGCCGCGGCGCCTCCCCCCCGTCCTGCGGGGCCGTCCAGGGCATCCGCCGATCCTTCCTCGTGACCACGAACGGTCCTGTCGCAGCCTTTACGGCAACCCTGACCGAGGCGGCGCCGTTCGGCAAGGGCCGATTCGGTCCCTGCCGTCTCATCCACCGCCGACACAGGGCGCCTCTCTTGCGTGCGCTCGGGCCAGGCGTCATCATATTGCGTCAACGAAACACAGGCCGCCTTTGTTGCGTGACATGATCTCTTCGGATGTTTCAGAGACAGCGACATCACAGTATTTTTCGGAGTCGAAGGGGTCAGGCTGTTGACGATAGACTGAGGCGGCGCCATACGGATACCCATAGCAGGGGGTAACGAGCGATGCGCATCCTGGCACTGTTGGCGGCTGCCCAGATCACGGCGATGTCCGGGGTGGCTCTTGCCGGTCCGGCCTATACGGCCGACGACATCGTCAAGCACTTCACGGCGGTGGACCAGCCCGATCTCGGACGGTCGCGGGGTTTGTGCATCGGCACACGCAACGAGTGTAATGCCGGCCTTCCGATGCGCAAGCCTGCCGGAAACTTCGATCTCGTCGTCAATTTCGGCTACAACTCCGACGTCTTGACCCCGGCCGCCCGGGCCAATCTCGACGAGTTCGCCCAGGCGCTCCAGGACGCGCGCCTGAAATCCGCGACCTTCGCGGTGGAAGGCCACACCGATGGCCATGGCGGCGACGACTTCAATCTCGACCTGTCGAGCCGGCGCGCCAGAGCCGTGGTCAAATACCTCGCCGACCGTGGGGTCAAGGCTGGGCAGCTCACGGCCAAGGGCTACGGCAAGGCCCGGCCCCTCGCCGGTGACCCGCTCGATCCCGCCAACCGCCGCGTCGAGGCGCGTCTGGAGGCGCCGTGATATCGCGGACACAGCGGCATCCCTCGCCAAGGCGGGTGCGCGCCCGCACAGGAAAACGGCTCCCGTCAATGTAGAAGCAAAACGTCGGATGGCGCAGGAGCCCGGGTAAGCCCGTGATTGCTGCGCTGGACGGCGGCACCTTCTTCACTCGACGTGACCGGCAGAGGCACAAGAGGGGTCAGGGTCGCGCTGGATCTGGACATCGACTGGGCGCATCAATCGATAGTTGCGGTTGGCGTCGGAAACGATTGTCGAGACCGGTCGGTCCGCGGCTTTCGCCAAACTTGTCAGGACAGTCGAGAGGATTTAAGGTTCGCGCGGCGAAAGTGGGCCTCTGTTGAAGTCTTTGAGGGCAACATGCGTGCGTGGTCGTTTGTCTGGTTCGTGCTCGCAGCCGGGACGTGCGTCGCGCCTTCCGCTGTGGCCGACAGCAAGCCGGGTGATCGCATTGCGCTCTTGATCGGCAACGCACAATATCCGGACAGCGATACGCCGCTGACCACGCCGGTCCAGGACGTGCGCGCCGTTGGGGCAGCCTTGCAACGGCGCGGCTATGCCGTCGATCTCGCTGAGAATGTCGGCAAGCGGGCGATGCAGGATGCTTTGTCGAATTTCTTCGGCAAGATCAAGTCCGGATCTGACGTTCTGATCTACTTTTCCGGCTATGGCATTCAATCCAACGATAAGAATTACATGGTGCCGATCGACGGCCAGATCTGGAGCGAGGCCGACCTGCGGCGGGACGGCGTGACCGTCGACTCGGTGATGACGGAAATCGACCGGCGTGGGGCGGATGCCAAGGTCGTGATCCTGGACGCGGCCAATCGCAACCCGTTCGAGCGGCGCTTCCGCGGCTACTCGACCGGCTTGGTGGCGGTGAACGATCCACCGGCCAACACCCTGATGATGTACTCGACGGCTCCCAAGACCATGCTGCGTCAGGGGAGCGGAACCCGCAGCGTCTTCGCCGACGAGCTGGTCGGGTCGATCGGCGGCGACGGCATCTCTCGCGCCGCCTTCGACAAGGTGCGGGCCGGGGTGTCGGCCGCGACGCAGGGCGCTCAGGTCCCCTGGATCGTCTCGACCCTGAAGGAAAGCTCCGGCGGCTGGACCGATCCGCGTCCCGTGCCCAGCAAGCCGCCGCGGAATCCGGTCGAGGCAGGACGGCTGCCGGACCCGCCGAAGCCCGTCGAGCCGACCCGGCAAGAGACCGCGAAGCAAGAGGCCGCAAAGCAAGAGGTCACGAAGCAGGAGATCTTAAAGCAGGAAGCGGCCAAGCCGGAGACCGTGAGGCAGGACAGCGCCAAGCTGGAGCCTCCGAAGCCGACGACCGGCCCTGCGGCGGACCCGGCCGGCGACTTCGCCGCTGCCAAGCGCGCCAACACCCGCCAAGCCTACCAGGATTTCGTCGCGCGCCATCCGACCGGGGCATGGTCCGAGCGCGCCCGCGCCGAGATCGACCGGATCGACGCGGCGGTGAAGCCGGCCGCCGTCGACATCCAGGTCCTGACCTATTCCCGCGAGGACTTGCGGATGAAGGCTGAGCTCGACCGGGCGATCGAGCGCAATCCCGGCGATGCCGGCGCGCTCTACCGCCGGGGCCAGCTCCATGCCATCCACCGGGAATTCCAGCTGGCCCTGGCGGATTTCGACGAGGTCATCCGCCTCAACCCACAGGACGTCGAGGCCCTCAATAACCGCTGCTGGGTCCGGGCGATGGTCGAAGAACTCGACCGGGCTTTACGCGACTGCAACGAGGCGCTGAAGCTGCGGCCCAACTTCGCCGATGCCCTCGACAGCCGGGGATTGGTCAACCTCAAGATCGGCATGGCCGGCATGGCCGTGCGCGACTACGACGCCGCCTTGCGCGGCAACGGCAAGCAGGCGTCGTCGCTCTACGGCCGCGGACTCGCGCGGCTGCGCAGCGGCGACACGCAGGAGGGCAACAGCGACATCAGCGATGCCCTCGCGATGGATCCGGGCATCGCCAAGGAGTTCGCCCGGTATGGAATCCGTTGAGCGGAGCGTTCGGTACCCGCCCGATGGGAGAAAGCGGCTGCGTGTCCGGTCTCGGGCCGAGGCGCGCGCCGAGGATGGTTCGGTTGACACGTCGCACTCTCTGTCCCCCCGCATGCTCGTTCCGGCATGCGTCTCGCAAAGGATCAACACGATGACGAGCTTCGCCCGCACACGGACGTTCCGCACCGCGCTCCTGACCGGCCTCCTGGCTCTCGGCTCGGCCGCCGCGCAGGCGCAGCCGGCCCCCTCTGAGGCCGACATCCTCAAGGCCCTGTCGCCGGCTCAGCAGCCGCTGACCCGCAGCCTCTCGATCGGCCCGCGCAGCGGGTCCGAGTCCGGTGCAATCGGCGAGGACCGCGGCTTCCTCGACTCGCTGCGCAACCGCACCTCGTTCTCTCCCGCGGAGCGCGAGCGGATCGCGGCGGCCTCGGCCGACAAGCAGAGCATCGACCTCGAGATCCCGTTCGACTACGCCTCGGCGACGATCGGCCCGAAGGCCCTGCCGCTGGTCAAGAGCCTCGGCGGCGCCCTGGCCCAGCTGAAGAACAACACCTTCCTGGTCGTCGGCCACACCGACGGCAAGGGCCACGACAAGACCAACCAGGCCCTGTCCGAGCGCCGGGCCGAGGCGGTGCGGCAGTACATCATCCAGAATTACGGCGTGCCCCCGGCGAACATCGTGGCCGTCGGCTACGGCAAGAGCCGCCCGAAGGACAGCAGCAACCCCCTCGCGGCGGTGAACCGCCGGGTGACGGCGGTCAACATGTCGGCGGTGAAGTCGGCCTCGCGCTTCTGACGACGCCGTCCGTCGGCGCTTCGCCGAGTCCGCGAGGCGCCCGGGCGACGCCCACAGCCGCATCGCGACGGGCGATCGGCCTGATCCCCGGTCGCCGTCGCACGTCGCATCAGCCGCCGCCCCTCTGCGGGGCGGGGGCATCCCTGGAGCACCATCCGATCGCACGGCCACGATACACGACAACGCCTGAGGCGTGCCCAGGCCAAGCTTTCCGGTCAAGCGGTCCCACCCACGATCTCGTCCCGAGGTGGCGGGTGAGACAGCTTGACCGCGATCTGCTTGGGCATATCGTGTATCGTGTGCATGATGATCGCGCGGTGCGTCAGGCCCTTGACTGTGCCGCATGGTCGTCGACGAGCCGATCCCCAGGTCGTCGGACAATCCTCGCGCGTTCAGCGGCAGCCGAGCACCGCGAATCGCCCCTCTCGAGCGTCGAGCCGTCCATGTCCTCTGCCACGTCCCGAGTCCGCCTCCGGGCGTCGCCTGCCGCTCCGCGGCCGATACGTTCTGCCGCTCCTTGGCTCCTGGCCGTGGGGGTCGCGGTCGCCGTGACCGGTGCCGCCGTGGCGGCCGGAATCGGGACGGCTCCCGTGACGGTCCCGGCCCGGAACGCCTGCTTTGCGGATTCGGTGCGGATCACCGGCTACGTCATGCCCCGGCGCGAGGCTTACCTGGCCTTTCCGCAGGAGGGCTACCGTGTGTCCGAGGTGCTGGCGCAGGAGGGCGACACGGTGAGCGCCGGGCAGGATCTCGTGCGCCTGGCCCGCATCGCTCCGGAGGATCCCTCCGCGGCAGCAGGGGCAGCGGGGGCCCGCCTGCCGGCAAGCATCGCCCTGAAGGCCCCGGATGCCGGGGTGGTGGGCAGCAGCACCGCCCAGGTCGGCGCCCTCACGGGCCCGCAGGCGGAGCCGCTGATGCGGATCGTCACCGACCGAGCCCTCGACCTGATGGCGCAGGTGCCGAGCCTCTACGTCACGAAGGTGCGGCAGGGCGCCAAGGCCCGCATCGTCACCGATGCCGGCACCGAGCTGCGCGGCGAGGTCCGGGTGCCGGCGACCGATGTCGATCCGGCGACGCAGTTCGGCCGGGCCCTGATCGCGCTGCCGGCAGACACCGGCCTGCGGCCGGGCCAGTTCGCCCGCGCCCTGGTGGACACGGCGTCGAGCTGCGGCGTCGCCGTGCCCCGCTCCGCCATCCTGCGCCGCAGCGATCTCACCAGCGTGCAGGTGCTGGCCCGCGACGGCAGCATCGACACCCGCCGGGTCACGATCGGCCTGTCCTCCGCGGATGACGTCGAGATCCGCAGCGGCCTCACCGCGGGGGAGGCGGTGGTCGCCAATGCCGGCATGGCGTTCTGACCGGCGGCTCGCTCTGGCGGCGGCTCGGCCCCGTCCTCTGTCGGTCGCCGGGCCCGATGCCCGGCGAATGGCCCTCACGCTCCCTGACCCGAACTCCCAACCGCGGCGAGGCCGTCCTTGTCCCTGAACGTTTCCTCCTGGGCGATCCGCAAGCCGCTGCCCTCCATCCTGGTCTCGCTGATCCTGCTGATCCTCGGCTGGTCGAGCTTCACCAAGCTGCCGATCACGCGGCTGCCCTCGGCGGACATTCCAATCATCTCGGTGGCGGTGGCGCAGTTCGGCGCGGCGCCTGCCGAGCTCGAGACACAGGTCACCAAGACGATCGAGGACGGCGTCTCGGGCGTCGAGGGCGTGCGCCACATCTCCTCGACCATCACCGACGGCATCTCGGTGACCACCGTGCAGTTCCGGCTCGAGACCAACACCGACCGGGCCCTCAACGACGTCAAGGACGCGATCACGCGCATCCAGGCGGACCTGCCGCGCAACGCCGAAACGCCGCTGATCCAGCGGGTCGACGTGGTCGGCCTGCCGATCGTGACCTATGCGGCGGCGGCGCAGGGCAAGACGCCCGAGCAGCTCTCCTACTTCGTCGACACGGTGGTGAAGCGGCGCCTGCAAAGCATCCGCGGCGTGGCGCAGTTCGAGACCATCGGGGGCGTCGAGCGGGAGATCCTGGTCTCCCTCGACCCCGACCGGCTGCTGGCCTACGGGCTCACTGCCGTCGACGTCAGCCGGCGGCTGCGCGGCATCAACGTCGATGTGGCGGGCGGGCGAACCCAGCTCGGCGGTCAGGACTACGCCATCCGGGCGCTTGCCGGGGCCCGCTCCCTCGACGAACTGAAGGGGGTGATGATCCCGCTCTCCACCGGCGGGCAGATCCGGTTGCAGGATCTCGGCGTCGTCACCGATACGGTCGCGGACCGGCGCACCTTCGCGAGCCTCGACGCCAAGCCGGTCGTGGCCTTCGGCATCAAGCGCGCCAAGGGCGCCAGCGACGTCGTCGTGGCTCAGGCGGTGCAGTCGAAAATCGACCAGATCCAGTCGGAATATCCCGACGTCAAGCTCACGCTGATCGACACTTCGGTCGACTACACGGTCGGCAACTACGAGGCGGCGATCAAGACCTTGTTCGAGGGGGCAGCCCTCGCCGTCATCGTGGTGTTCCTGTTCCTGCGCAACCTGCGCACGACGGTGATCGTGGCGGTGTCGCTGCCGTTGTCGATCTTCCCGGCCTTCTGGGCCATGGACATGCTCGGCTTCTCGCTCAATCTCGTGAGCTTCCTGGCGGTCACCCTCTCGACCGGCATCCTGGTCGACGATTCGATCGTCGAGATCGAGAACATCGTCCGCCACATCCGCATGGGCAAGACGCCCTATCAGGCGGCCATCGACGCCGCCGACGAGATCGGCCTCGCGGTCATCGCGATCAGCTTCACGATCGTGGCGATCTTCGCCCCGGCGAGCTTCATGGGCGGCATCGCCGGACAGTTCTTCAAGCAGTTCGGCATCACCATCGCCGTACAGGTGCTGTTCTCGCTGCTCGCCGCCCGCTTCGTCACCCCGATGCTGGCGGCCTACATCATGCGGCCGGAGGTGCATGCCGAGAAGCCGCCGGGCCGGGTCGAGCGGGCCTATATCTGGCTCGTCGGCAAGTCGGTGAAGTACTACCTCGTCACGGTGCTTCTCGGGATCGGGCTGTTCGCCGCCTCGATCGCCAGCATGCGGCTCCTGTCCGAGGGCTTCCTGCCGGCGCAGGACACCGCCCGCTCGCTGCTCGCGATCGAATTGCCGCCGGGCTCCCTCGTCTCCGACACCCAGCGGGTCACCGACGCCATCGTCGCCGACCTGCACAGGATCCCGGAGGTCAAGAGCGTCTTCGTCAATGGCGGGCACGTGCCGCAGGGCACCGCCGAGGTGCGCCGCGCCTCCCTGATCCTGAACTACACCAACAAGTCCGAGCGCACGATCACCCAGCATGCGCTCGAGCAGCAGGTCGAGAAGCGGCTCCAGGACATCCCCGACATCCGTTACTGGTTCCTTGACGAGAACGGGCTGCGGGCGATCTCGCTGGTGGTGAACGGCCAGGACAGCCGCACCGTCGCGAGCGTGGCCAACGAGCTGGCCAACCAGATGCGCCGGTTGCCGACGGTCGCCAACGTGATCTCGGGCGCCACCCTCGATCGGCCGGAGCTGCGCATCCGCCCGCGCATGGACCTCGCGGCCCGCTTCGGCATCACCGCCGACACGCTGTCGGAGACGATCCGCGTCGCGACCATCGGCGATGTCGGGCCGGCGCTCGCCAAGTTCGACGCCGGCGACCGGCTCGTCCCGGTCCGGGTCCAGCTCGACGACACCGCGCGCCTCAACTGGGCGGTGATCGAGGGCCTTCGCATCCCGAGCCCGGCGACCAAGGGCGGCGTGCCGCTCTCCGCCGTGGCCGAGCTGAGCTTCCAGGATGGGCCGGCCAACATCGCGCGCTACGACCGCGAGCGCCAGGCGACGGTGGCGGCCGATCTCGTCGGCACCGCGGCCCTCGGCGACGTGCTCAAGACCATCGACGCCTTGCCGGTGATGAAGAACCTGCCGAAGGGCGTGCAGGTCAGCCAGTCGGGCGACGCCGAGAACCTCGCCGAACTGTCGGCGGGCTTCGCCGAGGTGATGCAAGCCGGTCTGCTGATGGTCTACGCCGTTCTGGTGATGCTGTTCGGTTCCTTCCTGCACCCGATTACGATCCTGTTCTCCCTGCCGCTCTCCTTGGGCGGCGCCGTGATGGCGCTGCTCGTGACCGGCAAGCAGCTCACCACGCCGGTCTGGATCGGGATCCTGATGCTGATGGGCATCGTCACCAAGAATGCCATCATGCTGGTGGAATTTGCCATCGAGGCGATGCGCCACGGCATGAGCCGCAACGACGCGATCGTCGATGCCGGTCGCAAGCGTGCTCAGCCGATCGTGATGACCACCATCGCGATGGTGGCCGGCATGGTGCCGAGCGCGCTCGCGGTCGGGGCGGGCGGCGAGTTCCGCTCGCCGATGGCGATCGCCGTCATCGGCGGCCTGCTGTTCTCGACGGTCCTCTCGCTGATCTTCGTGCCGGCCGTCTTCTGCCTCATGTGCGTGATTTCCGACATGCCGAAGCGCCTCTACCACAGGGTCGTGGGCCGGGTCGGGGGAAGGCGCGCCCGCCCGTCCGACGGCGATGTCCCGGTCGAGGACAAAACCCGGCATGGCCTTGCCTCGCCCGGAGAGTGACCCCGATCCCGAAAGTCCGCGCGGCGTCGCCGCGCGGACGAACCGATTGCGTCACGGGATCGGCACGCCGGGCCAACTGCGCGTCGTCGGTCGGCGTCATCGATCGACGGGGCGATCGGCGGGACCCGGTGGATCGGCGATGCGAAGCGGTCAGCCCCTCACCGCATCCCCCGCCGCAGATCGTCCGCGATCAGCAAGGCACTGCGCCCGTCCCCGGCCTCGGCCAGGCGGTTGCGGTAGACCTGCAAATTCTCGGTCACCCGCTGGACGTAGTTGCGGGTCTCGGTGAAGGGGATCCGCTCGACCCAGTCGACCGGATCGACGTTCGGGGTGCGCGGATCGCCGTAGGCGTCGATCCATTTCTTCACGTTGCCGCCGCCGGCATTGTAGGCGGCGAAGGCGAGAATGTAGGAGCCGCGCCAATCCTCCATCAGCTCGCCGAGATGGGCCTGGCCGAGGCGGGCATTGTAGGCCGGGTCGCTGGTCAGACGGTCGGTATCGAAGGCGGCGCTGACCCGGCGCGCGGTGCGTTGCGCCGTGGCCGGCATCATCTGCATCAGGCCACGGGCCCCGACGCTCGACTGCGCCCGCGGGTCGAACTGGCTCTCCTGCCGGGCGATGGCGAAGACCATCGCGCGCTCGACCTGC
Organism: Methylobacterium aquaticum; assembly: GCF_001043915.1. Lineage (GTDB taxonomy): Bacteria > Pseudomonadota > Alphaproteobacteria > Rhizobiales > Beijerinckiaceae > Methylobacterium > Methylobacterium aquaticum. The sequence goes on from NZ_LABX01000049.1 coordinate 33,347, forward strand.
GGCACGGCCGCGGATGCCTCGTAGGCCGGGATGCCGTTGGTCGGGTAGGCGTGCCGGTCGAGGGGAAGGCCGCGCTGCACCGCAGTCTTGCCGATCGCCACCAGAGCGCGGGGATCGTTGAGCGACATCGCGACGTCGCCCAGCGCGTTGAGTTCGGCCGGGTCGGTCAGGCGCTGGGCGAAGTCCATGTAGAGCGGCAGCATCAGCTCCTTGAGGCCGGCGGCCGCCAGCAGGCGCAGGGCCCGCACGGCGTTGCGGTTCTCGAAGGCGGTGCGGGCGGCCTCGTCGAGGGGGCTGACCGAGCGCAAGGCGAGGGAGGACTGGCCGAGCTTCGCCCGGGCGAGCTGGCCATAATAGGCGATCGGCTGCGCGCTCGCGCGCTCGTAGAAGGCCCGCGCCTCGACCGTCTGGCCCATGCCTTCCGCGGCGCGGCCCTGCCAGTAGGCGGCGCGGGCCACCGAGATCGGCGTCTCGGCGATGGCGGCGGCGGTCGCGAAGTGGCGGGCGCTCAGGGGCGCGTCGTGGAGGAAGCGCAGCGCGATCCAGCCGGCATGGAATTCCGCCTCGATGCGCTTCTCGACCGAGCGGGCGCTGTGGCCGGCAGCGACCGCGTAGGCCGCCCTGGCATCGCCGGCATCGAGGAGCTTGCGCGCGACGATGCGGCGTTCGATCCACCACTCGTCCGGATCGGCCAGGACCTCGGGGTTGCGCGGCGCCTGGGCCATCACGGCGGCGGCTTCCGCCGGCTTGTCGAGGCGGCGCAGGGACTGGGCGCGGGAGAACAGGTAGGAGGAATCCTGGCGCAGGCTCGGCGGCACGGCGTCGAGGGCGGTGCCCGCATTCGCGGCCTTGGCCTCGACGGCGCGGCGGGCCCGCACCAGGGTGCCGTAGGCTTTGCCGGCATAGGCCGCCGCCCGGCCGGCGGTGTCCCAATCCTCCTTCATCAACGCCCGCTCCATGCGGTAGCGGTGATCGACCTCGCCGATGATGCCCGGAAAGGCGTCGAGGACCCTCAGCTCCAGGGTGCGGCCGAACGTGTCCTCGCGCCACAGGTCGCGGGCGAGGGCGGCGGCGTCCTCGGTGAGCCCGTCGGCCTTGAAGGCGAGCGCCAGGGCGAACTTGCCCGGCGCGCTCTGCGGCCGGCGGGCGGCGAAATAGGCCCGCACCACGGAGGGGGACTTGCGCTGCGAGAGCAGGGCCTCCTCGGCCCGGCGGCGCACCATGGCACCCACCGGCCAGTCCGGGTTGTCGCGGATGAACGCCACGGTGCGCTCGAAGCCGATGCCGGCCCCGGCGCGGATCGCCACCCAGTCGAGCAGGGCGCGGGCCGCCGGGTCCTTGAGTCCGTCGCGGATCCGGTCGCCCTCGCCCACCTGGCCGCGCCGATACGCCTCCACCGCGCCGCGCAGGGCCGGGCCGTCGACCTCGGTGCCGAGAACCGGCCGGCCCGGATCGGGCACGCTCGGCACCGGGGCGGGGGGATTGATCGCGGCGTCCGGGACCGGGAAGGGGATCGGCACCTCGGTCTCCGCGGAGGCGAAGGCCGCGGCCGTCACCGGCAGCCGGGTCCCGGCCTCGCTCGTCGAGACGCTCCGGCGCAGGCCATCCGCTGGCGCCGCGCCCTCCGCCTGGGACGGGCCGTCGCTCGGTGCAAGGCCGTCCTCGCCGCCCCGCTCGACCGCACGGGGCGGCAGCGCCGTCTCGGCGGGCGGGGAGAACACGGTCGAACCGCCGAGGGCCGACAGCGAGGTCAGCGCGGCACCGGACACCGTGAGGGCGAGAACCGCGAAGCGGCGCCGACGAGGCGAGAGCAGCATGGATCCCGTTCCCCTGTAAGCTCGAATGACCGGACGCCCCATGGTGGAAGCGTCATGTTAAGAAGCAATTAACCCTGGCCCCCGGTCGTCCCGGAACGCGCGGGCGCATCGGAGCGTTTGCGCGCGGCCCGGTGAGGGCATATGTGTCGGGGGCCGGATGGCCGAGGTGACCCGCCTGCTGCTCCCCGCATCGGACCCGAGGGTGGTCCTCATGCGGGCCGGCCTCCCAACCAGATGTCCCGGGGGCGCCGCCCGACCGGGCGAGGAACGCCAGCATGACGTCGACGCCAATCTCGCAGCGCCTGAGGGGCTCGCTCACCGCCCTGGTGACGCCGTTCCGCGACGGCGCCTTCGACGAGCACGCCTTCCGGGCCTTCGTGGCCTGGCAGATCGAGAACGGCACCCACGGCCTCGTGCCCACCGGTACCACCGGCGAGAGCCCGACGCTGAGCCACGCCGAGCACGACCGGGTGGTCGAAGCCTGCATTGACGAAGCCGGCGGCAAGGTGCCGGTCGTGGCCGGTGCCGGCTCCAACTCCACTGCGGAGGCGATCGAGCGGTCCCGTCATGCGGAGAAGGCCGGGGCGGAGGCGCTGCTCATCGTCACGCCCTATTACAACAAGCCGACGCAGGAAGGGCTGTACCAGCACTTCAAGGCGGTGAACGATGCGGTCGGCATTCCCATCCTGATCTACAACATCCCCGGCCGGTCGGTGATCGACATGAGCGTCGATACCATGAAGCGGCTCTACGAGCTGCCGAACATCGCCGGGGTGAAGGATGCCACCGCCAACGTGGCCCGGGTCAGCTTGCAGCGCCAAGCCATGGGTGAAGACTTCGTCCAACTTTCTGGCGAAGATGCGACGGCCCTCGGCTTCATGGCGCATGGCGGCCACGGCACGATCTCGGTCTCCTCGAACGTCGCGCCGCGCCTCTGCGCCGATTTCCAAGACGCCTGCCTTGCGGGCAATTACCGCGCCGCGCTCGCCCTCCAGGATCGGCTGATGCCGCTCCACACCCACCTCTTCGCCGAGACCAACCCGTCCCCGACGAAGTACGCGCTGGCCCGCCTCGGCCTGATGAGCGAGGAGGTGCGCCTGCCGATGGTGCCGGTGGGCGAGGGCACCCGTGCCCTCGTCGACGGCGCGTTGCGCCATGCCGGCCTCACCAACGGCTGACGCTGACCCTATCTACGACGGGAGAGTCCGGGCTCCCGTCGCCCGCCTTCCGAGGATTCCCGCCGCCCGATGGCCAAGAAACCCGAGCCGAAGAACCGCGTCGTCGCCGACAACCGGAAGGCCCGCTTCAACTACGAGATCACCGACACGGTCGAGGCCGGTATCGCGCTCACGGGCACCGAGGTGAAGTCCCTGCGCGGCGGCAAGGCGACGATCGGCGAGGCGTTCGCCGGCCCCTCCGGCAACGACCTGCTGCTGTTCAACGCCTACATCCCCGAATATCTCGAGGCGAACCGCTTCAACCACGACACCAAGCGGCCCCGCCGCCTGCTGCTGCACCGGCGCCAGATCGACAAGTTCATCGGCGCGACCCAGCGCGAGGGCTACACGGTGGTGCCGCTGAAGATCTACTTCAACGAGCGCGGCCGGGCGAAGGTCGAGCTGGGCTTGGGGCGCGGCAAGAAGCTCCACGACAAGCGCGAGACCGCCAAGGAGCGCGATTGGCAGCGCGACAAGGCGCGGCTGATGCGCGACAAGGGGTGAGCCACGGGCGGGGGCGCCATCGAGGCTCAACACGCCGCACTGTCGTTGCCGCCCCGGCCTCCTAGCTCCCGGATCCTGAGGGACACGCGGAGGTGCCGATGTTCGTCGAAGGAGGGTGGCGTCCATCCTGGGAGCCGCCGCCGCGCCCGCCCCAGCCCCGGCTGACCGGGCGGCAGGAGCGGATGCTGATCTGGATCATCGTCGTCAACGTGCTGCTCTGGTTCCTCGCCCCGATCGGCGGCGCGACCGTGATCCACGCCGCCATCGCGATGCTTCAATAGGCTGCCCTGCCGCAGCCCAGCCGCGCGCCGCCGTGAATTGCCGCCTTCCGACCCCCGTGCTAGCGCGACGTCCCAACCCAAGGACGAAGCGAGCACCATGGCGCGGCGCCCCCTCCTCTCCGGCGACATGCTGCCGCTGCTCCTCCGGCTGTGGCGCGACTGGCTGCGCCCGCATGCCGGTACGCTCGCCGTCGTGCTCGTGCTGATCGCGGTGATCGGCGCCGCCACCGGCTTCTACCCGACCCTCATCAAGGCGGCCTTCGACGCCTTCGACGCCAAGGATGCCGGCGCGCTCGCCTACGGTCCGGTCCTGGTGATCGCGGTCACCGCCGTGCGCGGCTTCGCGCTGCTCGGCCAGACGGTGCTGACCAACCGGGTGGTCACCCGGATCGAGGCCGACATGCAGGCGGCGCTCTATGGCCACATGATCGAGCAGGATCTCGCCCAGCTCGGCCGCGAGAGCCCGGCGAGCCTGACCCAACGCTTCACCACCGACTTCGCCTTCATCAAGGAGGCGCTGACGCGGATCTCCACGGTGCTCCTGCGCGACGTGGCGATGCTGGTGGCGCTGGTCTGCGCGATGATCTGGATGGATCCCTGGCTGACCATCGTCGCCGGGATCACGGTGCCGTTCATCGCCGGGCCGATCGCCCGGATCGGCAAGAAGCTGCGCCGGGTCTCGACCTCGACCCAGGAGCAGGTCGGCGCCACCGCGAGCCTGATCAGCGAGAGCCTCGCCGGCGCCCGGGTCGCCAAGACCTACGGCCTCGAAGGCTATCTCAAGGGCCGCACCCGCGACGCCCTCGACGAGGTGCGCCGGCTGAAGATGAAGGCCGCCAATGCCCGCGGCCGGCTCGATCCGCTGCTGGAGGTGGGCGGCGGCCTCGCGGTCGCGGGCGTGCTCGCCTTCATCGGTCAGCGCATTCTATCTGGCGAGAAGACCGTCGGCGACTTCACCGGCTACGTCGCCGCCCTGCTGCTCGCCGCCCAGCCGGCGCGGGCGCTCGGCAACCTCAACGCCATCTTGCAGGAAGCTTTGGCCGCCCTGTCGCGCACCTTCGCGCTGATGGACGAGGCGCCGACGATTCAAGAGAAGCCGGGCGCGCAGCCGTTGCGCGTCGCCGGCGGCGAGGTGCGGTTCGAGGGCGTGCGCTTCCGCTACCGCGACGATGCCCCGGCGCTCGAGGGCATCGACCTGACCGTGCCGGCGGGCCGCACCACCGCGCTCGTCGGCCGCTCGGGCTCGGGCAAGTCGACGCTCCTGTCCCTGGTGCCGCGGCTCTACGACGTGACCGAGGGCCGGGTCGCGATCGACGGGCAGGACCTGCGCGACGTGACGCTGTCGTCGCTCCGGCGGGCCGTCGCGGTGGTGTCGCAGGAGGTGGTCCTGTTCGACGACACGATCGCCCAGAACATCGCCTTCGGCCGCGAGGGCGCGAGCCGGGACGAGATCGAGGCCGCGGCCAGGGCCGCGGCGGCGCACGGCTTCATCACCGCGAAGGCGGAGGGCTACGACTTCCGGGTCGGCCCCGCCGGCAACCGGCTCTCGGGCGGCGAGCGCCAGCGCATCGCGCTCGCCCGCGCCTTCCTGCGCGACGCGCCGATCCTGCTCCTCGACGAAGCGACCTCCTCCCTCGACGCCGAATCCGAGCAGCTGGTGCAGGAAGCCCTGACCCGGCTGATGCGGGGCCGCACCACGCTCGTCATCGCCCACCGCCTCTCGACGGTGCGCGACGCCGACCTGATCGTCGCCATGGAGGGCGGCCGGATCGCCGAGACCGGGACCCATGCGGCGCTGATCGCGCGGGGCGGGACCTATGCGCGGCTGCATCGGCTCCAGCTCGCCGACGACCGGGAGCCCGCATCCGCGGTGCAGGCGTCGTGAAGCCCGGGGCTTCGGGGACGGCCGGGAGCGAGGCCCCCACCGGCCGGCGTCTCGCCGCGGGCGTCGGCTTCGCGCTCCTCGCCATCACCCTGTGGGGCGGCTGGTTCGTCGTCACCCGACGGACGGTGGGGGCGGGCGGCGTGCTCGGGCCCGCCGACCTCGTGGCGCTCCGCTTCGGCATCGGCGGCCTGCTGCTGCTGCCGGTGCTGGCCTTGCGCCTGCGCGGCCTCGGACGGACGGCGCTCGTCGACGGCCTCTTCCTGTACGTCTCGCAGGGCGCGCCCTTCGCGCTGCTGATCTCGATCGCCCTGCGCTACGCGCCCGCCGGCCACGGCGCGGCGCTGACGCCCGGCACGATGCCGCTCTTTGCCGCCCTCCTCGGCGTGCTCGTGCTGGGCGACCGGCCGGGCCGCTTCGCCATCGCTGGTCTCGGTCTGATCGCCGCCGGGGCGCTCACCCTGGCGGGAGGCTTTCGCGATGCCGATGAATTGTTCGGCTACGGCCTGCTCCTCACCGCCGCCTTCCTGTGGGCCGCCGGCACGGTGCGGATGCGCCGCTCACGCCTCACCGCCCTGGAGGCGACGGCACTGGTCTGCGTCGGCTCGCTCCTCACCTATATTCCGCTCTATCTCGCCTCGGGCCTGTCGCGCCTCATGGAGGCGCCCCCGGCGGAGGTCGCGCTTCAGGCGGTCTACCAGGGGGTGCTGGTGAGCGTGGTGGCCCTCATCGCGTTCAACCGCTCCCTGGCGCTGATCGGCCGGCGCACCCCGGCCTTCACGGCGCTCGTGCCGGTGATCGCGACCCTGCTGGCGATACCCGTCCTCGGCGAGGTGCCGGACCCGCTCCATATCGGGGCCATCCTGGCGATCGGCGCGGGCGTGCTGCTGACGACGCGGGGATGAGGGCGGCGTGAGGCCGACGGTCGTTCACAAACGACGTCTGGTCCGATCGTTCACCTCTTCCGGCGCGGCTGCCGGTCACGTCCGGATATGCTCGTGCGGGTGGGGATCGGGGCCGTGGCGATGGTCGCCCAGCTCGATCCGGGCCGGGATGATCGAGAGGCTATCGTGGCGGATGCCGCGCTGGGTCGCGACCGCGTCGGCAAAGTCGAGGATCTCCCGCACCGGGCCGCGGACGAGGAGCGTGTGCAGGCTCGCCTCGTGATCGAGCGGGATCTGGACCTGCGCGATCACCAAGTCGTGCCGCCGCTGCTGGATCGCCGCGAGCCGCTGGCCCAGATCGCGCACGCCGGCCTCGGCCACGAAGGTGAAGGTCGCCACGCAGGACAGGGCGGGGTCGAGGTCGCGGCGGGTCTCGGCGAGGCCGCGCCGCAGGAGATCGCGCATCGCCTCCGACCGGCCGGCATAGCCGCGCCTTTTGGCGACACGGTCGACCTCGGCCACCAGGTCCGGATCGAGGGTGACGGTGATCCGCTGCATCAGCCGGCCTCCTGCGGGGTAGCCGGCAGGACGGCGTCGAGGAGGGCGCGGGCCGCCGGGTGCGACAGGGCCAGGGCGGGCCTGCCCCCGCCGGGTCGGCAGGGCGCGGCATCGACGATCCGCCCCTCGCTCAGCACCACGACCCGGTCGGCGAAGCGGCGCGCCAAGCGCATGTCGTGAGTGACGAGGAGGAAGGCGGTCCCGTGCCGGCGGCGCAAGTCCGACAGGCGGTCGAGGATGTCGACCTGGCGCGGCGCATCGAGATTCGAGACCGCCTCGTCGAGGACCACGAGGGAGGGCCGGGTGGCGAGCGCCCGGGCGAGGCCGACCCGCTGGACCTGACCGCCGGAGAGCTGGCCGGGGAGCCGTCCGGCGTCAGCCGGGTCGAGGCCGACCATCCTGAGGATCTCGGCGATCCGCACCTCCCGCTCCGGACCCGACAGGTCGGTCAGGTGACGCAGGGGCTCGGCGAGGATCCGCCCGACCGTGTGGCGGGGATTCACTGCCGAGAGCGGATCCTGGAGCACCATCTGCACCGCGGCCCGGAACGCCCGCCGGCCGGACCGGTCGAGCGTGACGAGGGGCGTGCCGCGAAACCGCACGATCCCGGCATCGGCCGCCTCGAGCCCCAGAAGCAGGCGGGCCAGGGTGCTCTTGCCCGAGCCGCTGCGTCCGGTCAGGGCGACGCACTCGCCCTCCGCGAGGGCGAGGTCGATCCCGGCCAGGACCGGCCGGGCCGCCTTTCGCCAGCCGGCGCCCGGATAGGTCTTGCCGAGCTTGTCCGCGGCCAGCAGGACCGTCATGGAGCGACCTCGTGCAGCGCAAGGTGGGCCGCGAGCAGGGCCCGCGTCGCTGGATGGGCCGGCTCCGCGAACAGGCGGGAGGCGTCGCCCGTCTCGACGATGCGTCCCTCCTCCATCACCGCCACCCGGTCGGCGAGGCGGGCGACGACGCCGAGATCGTGGGTCACGATCAGCAAGCCGAGGCTGCGCGCACGGACCAGCCCGGCGAGGAGATCGAGGATGCCGGCCTGCGCCACGAGATCGAGGTCGGTGGTCGGCTCGTCGGCGACCAGGAAGGGCGCCCGGGAGAGGAGCGCCAGGGCGATCATCGCCCGTTGCAGCATCCCGCCCGACATCTGGAACGGATAGAGATCCGGCACGCCCGGATCCTCGCCGAGCCCGACCGCCGTCAGGGCCTCCGTCATGGCCTCCCGTGCGGGCTGGCCGCGGGGGCCGAACACCGACAGCGTTTCGCCGGCATGGTCGCGGATCGTGCGCAGGGGATTGAAGGCGGTGCGCGGGGCCTGGAGCACGCTCGCGACGGCCCGGCCGCGCAAGGAATCCGGCTCCGCCTCCGCCCCGTCCAGCAGGATGCGCCCGCCCGTCGTCCGCGTCCCCGGCGGCAGCACGCCGAGGAGGCCGGCGCAGGCGAGCGATTTGCCCGACCCGCTGGCGCCGACGAGGGCCAGGACCTCTCCGGTTTGCAAGGTGAGCGTCGCGTCCCGCACCAGCGGCACCGGCTCGCGCCCCCGGCCTATGTCGCGCCAGGTCTCCACGCAGAGCCCTTCGATCCGCAGCACCCGCGCGCTCACAGGCCGCGCCCCGCGACGAGCGCCGGGTCGAGACGGTCGCGCAGGGCGTCGCCGAGGCG
>NZ_LABX01000490.1 GCF_001043915.1 Methylobacterium aquaticum
CCACAGGAAGCGCCGGCCGGGTCCTCGCCCCGTCCCGGTCCCGGCCGGCGCTTCCTGTGGCGCAGCGACGCCCGCGGCAGCCTCGTCGAGGCAACCGAGGGGCTGGCCGAGACCATCGGCGCCTCCCCGGTCGGCCGGAGCTGGGACGACCTGCTCGCCGGCCCGGTCGAGGCGGAGCCGCAGGTGGCCGCCGCCCTGGCCGAGGCCCTGGTCCAGCGCCAGACCTTCCGGGCCGTTCCAGTGCGCTGGCGCATCGCCGGGACCCGGATCGCGGTCGCGGTCGATCTCTCGGGCGCGCCCCGGCTCGGCGCCGGCCGCGCCTTCGCGGGCTTCAGCGGCTTCGGGGTGATCCATCCGGAGCGGGTCGTGCCGGCGACCGACCGGCCGGAGGCCCCGGAGCCGAAGCCGCCCCGCCCCTCCCTGCGCGAGCGCGCCGCCGCGGTCATCGCCGTCGGGCGCCAGCCCTCCGGGGATCCTGCCGCGCCGCCTCGTCCCGTCCCGGATGCCGCCCTCCGCCCCGACCGGTCGCCCGCCCTTCCGCGCGTCGAGCCGGGGACG
>NZ_LABX01000491.1 GCF_001043915.1 Methylobacterium aquaticum
TTCGTGCGCAGGCAGATGGCGGCGGAGGGCGCCGCCATCTGCCTGCGCACGAAGCCCAGCACGTCCTCGCGCAGGATGCGCCCCTGTGGGCCGGTGCCGGGAATGCCGGCGAGATCGACCCCGAGTTCCCGCGCATAGGCGCGCACGGAGGGCGTGGCGTGGATGTCGGACGAGGCCGGGATCTCGGGCGCGGATACCAGTGCCGGCGCCGCCGGGACGGTCTCGGCAGCAGCGGGCGCCTGTGGCGTTTCCGCCGGTATCGGCGCGGTGGCCTCGCCGGAGGTGTCGACCATCAGGATCGGCATGCCCTGCGACACCCGCGTGCCCGGCGCCACCAGGATCTCGGCCACGATTCCCGCCACGGGCGACGGCACCTCCATCGTGGCCTTGTCGGATTCGATGCTGATCAGCAGGTCGTCGACGGCGATCCGGTCTCCCGGCTTGACCAGGATCTCGACCACCGGAACGTCCTTGAAGTCGCCGATATCGGGCAGGGCGACCGGCAGGCTGGCACTCACGAGGTCCTCCCGAGACGGTTCTTCGTGTCCCGTCGCGGCGCATCTCGGCGAACCGGCGCGGCATCCGGGACGCCACGCCTAGACCATTTCGCGGCCGGGAGGAAACCGTCGCGGCCCTCG
>NZ_LABX01000492.1 GCF_001043915.1 Methylobacterium aquaticum
GGACCATCCGGCTCTCTGCCGGCAACGGCCTGACACTCGCATCGAACGCAGTGCTCGATGCCCACGGCACGGTGCTACAGACCGATAGCTACGGCCAGCCGATCGAGGCCAAGAATCGCGGTCACATCGAGCTGACCGCCGCCGGCGGCGCGCTCACGCTGTCGCCCGGCGCGACGATGAATCTCACCGCGCCGAACGGCGTCGCCTATGGCGACGTGGTGCTGAATGCCCAGCGCACCGGCGAGACCTCCGGCGATATCGCGATCAACGCCGCGGGTCCGCTCAACATCAAGGGCGCCTATAGCATCGCGCTCAACGCCTTCTGGACCTACAATCTGCCTGACGGCAGCACCATCACCCAGGCCACGCTTGACGGCTACGACGTAGCCAGCACGACCTTCATCAGCGCGGCACTCGGCAATACGGGATTGTCGGCGCGCGTTGCAGGGCTGTCGGCCTACGGCAGTGCCTACCATCTGCGGCCGGGCGTGCAGATCACCTCGAGCGGCAATCTGTCGACCTCGGGCGATATCGACCTCGCGAAGTATCGTTACGGCGCCAATGCCGACCGCGACCCGAACTCGGCGACCTATGGTGCGGGCGAGCCAATGGCTCTCGTGATCCGCGCC
>NZ_LABX01000493.1 GCF_001043915.1 Methylobacterium aquaticum
GTCTGGGTCATCGGGGCGGGCTGTCTCGCGCAAACGGGGACGGAAGGTCTCGGTTTTAGCGCAGGCGCGGCCCCCTCGACAGCCGCGCCAGCGCACGGTTCCCCATACGCCGGAGCACGGGTGATCCGTTTGCCGGAGGATTCCGTCCCGTCGCTATCGCAGCAGCGCCCGTGTCGCCTGGTCGATGCCGTCCAGCGTCAGCGGGTACATCCGGTCGGAAAAGATCTGGCGGATCATCGCGTTCGACTGGGTGTAGCCCCACTGCGCCTGCGGCACCGGGTTGAGCCAGGCCACCTTCGGGAAATGGTTCAAGACCCGTTCGAGCCAGACCCGGCCGGCCTCCTCGTTCCAGTGCTCGACCGAGCCGCCCGCCATCGCGATCTCGTAGGGCGACATCGCGGCGTCGCCGACGAACACCACCCGGTAATCGGACGGGTAGGTGCGGATCACGTCGAGGAGCGGCGTGCTTTCCGTGTGGCGGCGGCGGTTCTCCTTCCAGACCTTTTCGTACAGGCAGTTGTGAAAGTAGAAATGCTCGAAGTGCTTGAACTCCGAGCGGGCGGCGGAGAACAATTGCTCGGCGAGTTCGACGTGCCAGT
>NZ_LABX01000494.1 GCF_001043915.1 Methylobacterium aquaticum
CGGCAACCGGACGCTGATCGACCAAGCGCAGCAGGCTTCGCGCGACATGCTCGCGCCCTTTCAGAAGGACACCACCAAGCCGATCATCACGGCGCCGAAGGCGAAGACGCCGACGAGCACGACTCCGACCGAAACCCTCAACCAGGTCGAGACCTACATCAACAGCCTGGAGCGGACGACGGCGTCGTTGAAGGCCGAGGCCGAGGCCTCCGGCAAGTCGAATGCGGAGCGCACCACGGCCATCAACCTCGCCCGCGCCGAGGAACTGGCAAAGCAGAACAACCTCACACTGTCCGAAGCTGAAATCGCCCGGATCAAGGAGACGTCGGCCGCGACTGCCGAGTACCGTGATCGGCTGGAGGAGGTGCGCGACCGGCAGCAGATGATCCGTGACATGGGCGGCACCGTCCTGCGCGGCATCGTTTCCGACATCCGCGCTGGCGTGAGCGGGATGCAGCTTCTCACGAACGCCACCAGCCGCTTCTTGGATAAGCTGATCGAGGTGGGTGAACAGGGCCTGATCGACAGCTTGTTAGGTAAGAGCGGCGGCTTGGGTGGCGGCGGTCTGCTCGGTGGCCTTTTCAGCAGCCTCCTTGGCGGCGGCAGTGGTCTCGGGGCCAGCCCAGATCTGGCGGTTGGGTCCGCTTCTTCGTGGCTGTTCGACAGCGGCGGCTACACCGGTCCCGGTGGCAAACACGAGCCAGGCGGCATCGGGCACAAGGGCGAAATCGTCTTCAGTCAGGACGATATCCGTCGGAACGGTGGTGTCCGGAACGTCGAGCGCATGCGCCGGGCGTCGCAGGGCTACGCGGCCGGCGGCTACGTCGCTGCTGGTGGATCTGTC
>NZ_LABX01000495.1 GCF_001043915.1 Methylobacterium aquaticum
ATGCAGGCCTCAATGTGGTCGAGCGGTCGACCCGCCGCCCGTGAAAGGGCAAGACCAAAGCGCAGCTCCCCGATCGTGATCGCTGAGACAAGCTGCGGCGCAGCGGGATCGAAGGCCGCGAGCGCTGCGCGGACGGCACGGTTGTTCGGCCGACCTGCGTCGTAGAGGACCGACACAAGGTTGGTGTCGAGGAGATAGGTGTCCATCAGTGGATGTACTGCCTCAGCAGCTGTACCTCTTCCTCGGGGGCCGGCGTGAACGCCTCAAGCGCCCAAGCGCCGCGATTGCGCTCCACTAAGGGTCCGAGATATTCGTGCAAGGGCATGTACGCCGTGAAATTCTCCGGCAGCCATCCGTGGAACGAATGATCCACCCGGCGCTCGTGCTCATGACCACGGAAGAACTCGAGGAGTCGACGTTCGAGGCGCGGCGGTAGATCGTAGGCTCGCAGCACCTCCGCATCGACTTCGACCAGAAGCCTGTTCAGGACGTCATCAATCCCTGCCGGTCTCAGCGCTTCCGCGCCCGCGGCCGCAGATGCAGAGTGGTATTTCTTCACGGCTTCCACGACATGGCCTAGCGCTCGCTTCGGCATTGGGAGGAGCTTGAGCAGTTCATTGGTGAAGTGCTGGTTAGACGCTCTTTCAGCGAGAAAGGCGTTGGCCAGAGGGCCGTTGAGGATCGCCTCAAGCG
>NZ_LABX01000496.1 GCF_001043915.1 Methylobacterium aquaticum
GTTACGTGGTGCAGGACGGTTCCCCGCGCATGGCCTGCAGCGTCGGTACGAGCAGCTGCATCGTGCGCTCCACCTTCGATTTCCGTGCGGCGAACCCACGGAACGGTGCCCGCTCGCAGGGCGTGGCGGAACTGACCCTGGAAATCTCCTTCGCCGGACCGCGTCCGGTGATCGTATCCGAGTCGAGCCGTGTCCTGCGCCGCTTCGCACCGGGACCGCTGAGCGCCGCCGCATCGACACGGCCCGGTGCCTGAGACACAATCGAACCGATGATCGCAGCCAAGACACGCGCGGCTAAGACACACGCAGCCGGCAAGACCTCTCCGACCAAAGCCTCCCCGACGAAGCCGTCCGGAGAGGTCGAGGCTCCGGCCGTCGTCGCGGCGCGGGCGGCACGGGAATCCGTCCGGTCGATGATCGAAGCGGAAATCCGTCGCCAGGACGCCTTTCCCGTCGCCCGGCGGACGCTGCAGCTGCTCGCCGAGGCCGTGGTCGAGCCTGCCGCCGAGCCGCCCTTCTACCGGGTCGTCGATCGTTCCGGGACGATGCGGCAGAGTGAGAATGGCCCTCTGACCCTCGAGGAGCTGTTCGCCGAATTGCGGGAGCGCCATGGCG
>NZ_LABX01000497.1 GCF_001043915.1 Methylobacterium aquaticum
GGCGGAGCCACCCCCACTCCTGACCTCTCCCCACAAGGGGGAGAGGGACGCGCTCCACTCGTAAGAGCGGATGGCGAATCCAGCAGCCTCCCAAGTGAGAGCGCCGTCTAACCGGGCACAGCCGAGGCGAGCAACCGGATCCCGTCCGAGACCGCCTCACCCCGCTCCCGCCTCCACGACACTGACCACGCTGCGGCCGTTGCCGCGTTTCTCCACCCGGACCTGCACGGCGATGCGTTCGATCATCGCCGCCACATGGGTGATGACGCCGACCTTGCGGCCGCGGCCCTGGAGCGTCTCCAGGGCATCCACCGCGAGGTCGAGGGTCTCGGCGTCGAGGGAGCCGAAGCCCTCGTCGATGAAGAGGGTGTCGACGAAGGAATCGCGGCCCTCCAGGCCCGACAAAGCGAGGGCCAGTGCGAGGGAGACGAGGAAGCGCTCGCCGCCCGAGAGGCTGCGGGTGGCGCGCACCTCCTCACCCATGTCGCGGTCGACCACGTGGAGGGAGAGATTCGCCGGGTCGCCGCGCACCAGCCGGTAGCGCGGGCTCAAGGCCAGCAGGTGCTCGTTGGCGAGCCGGACCAGATGTTCGAGCGTCACCCCTTGGGCGAAGAGCCGGAACTTGACGCCGCTGGCCGAGCCCACGAGAC
>NZ_LABX01000498.1 GCF_001043915.1 Methylobacterium aquaticum
CTCAGCAGGTCATCTAGGGCGAGTTTCAGGCTTACCCAGAAGCAGGCGCTACGGTACCCGTGCTCATCGTGCGCGCCATCGACAGCAGCTTCTACGAAGTTTCAACCTGCGACCCTCGCGTCCTGCAAAACCTCGAAGCAGCCTTCCGCCATGTGAGGCAAGCCTGACCATCAGACGCTCTTTTCACACAGCCTCCACCCTTTGCAGACGCAGGTGGGCGTACCTTCAGGGGTTCAGAGCCGTGTTTTCATCATACAGATGGAGCGACCAAACCAAGGTCCCCTGATCGTCAGTGAGCCAGACCAAGTTGGCGTCTTCGGTCAGGAGGAAGTCCCCCTCGGCCAGGGCCGCGCTCATGGCCTCTGAGGCGCTGGTGGCTTTGATGACCCGCTCCAGCGTGGCGTGGTCCGTCACAACGCCGTTCGGCTCGCGCCAGCCACGATGCAGCCGGAACGCCCTCACCGGTGATCCCCCTGGCTCCCGGCCTTGCGCTCCTTGCGCCGATCCTTCTGGCCGAGCTTCTTGAGCGGCGGAGCGTCTTGCCTTGCGATCCCTGGCTCGCCTACGCGGAGTTGGTCACGACGACCAAGGTCGCGTTCGGAATGCCGCCGTCGTAGGAATTCGTTCCGGTCGCGCGTTCTATTGCTGCATGTCGTTCAGCGCGCGCCGGTAGTGGTGCAACGACACTAGGAACTCGGTAAGCGTTCTT
>NZ_LABX01000499.1 GCF_001043915.1 Methylobacterium aquaticum
CCGTAAAGGTGATGCGGATCGCTACTGAGGAAGAGCCGGAGGATTACGGCTCCGCCCCTGAGAAGAACGAAGCCGCCGCTGAGATGGGTCGGAAGGGTGCTGCGGCTCGGGCGGCGAACATGACGCCGGAGCGTCGGGCCGAGATTGCCCGTGGTGCTGCCAAAAAGCGATGGGATCAGCACGACTAAGCCGCACTGGAATATTTCTCGGAATATTTTTCTTGGTTTTTGTCGTGGCCGAGCGTAGGCTTCGTGGATGGCCTTCATCTGCGGAGCACGACCTTGGAAACCGACATAGAAACGATCATGGGTGCCCTGACGCCCTACCTCCCCCTGTTCGATGGCATCCTCCGCCACGGGCACACTACCTACGAGACGTATCCGGCAAACATCGTTGTCGATCACGACGCGAGTGCTCAGGCGCATTGCACGAACCGCCACGTTCTCGCCGAGGCGCATCGGCTGCTGGACGATTTGCCGGGCGTCAATCACAGGGAGGTCCGTGGGCAGAACCTCTGGCAGATCGATCCGGTCAACGTGATCGTGCGGTTCAAGAAAACAGACGAGGACGGCGTATCCTCGAATTACCAAACACGCCAAGCGCGGGCGTTTGATCGCGGCGCTCAGATCCCCGGCATACCGGCTGGAAAAAAAAAAAAAACAAAATAACAACAAACGGAAAAAGGAACGACAGAA
>NZ_LABX01000005.1 GCF_001043915.1 Methylobacterium aquaticum
GCTCCCCGTCGCCTCGGGCGCGGCTCCCGTCGCGCCTTCCAGGACGCTCCAGCCCGCCAAAGGAACGGCCTCGCCGGGCAGCCTCGGGTGCGCCCCAGCGCCGCCTGCCATGATGGTGGAGGCCACCAAGGTCGCAAGGATGTACTTCATCGTATGCTCCATCGTCGTTCGCGTATGCCTTGACGGCGCCGCTACCGACGACTTCGGGACCCGCGGATGATGCGTTACAGAGGACCTGTGCGGGGACCCGCGTCCGCGGCGAACCAAGGCCTTGTGGAAGTCGAACCGGGCCTCGATTCCGACGTTGTCGGGTTCCCGGGTGTCGGGCATAATGCCCTCGGTCCGAAACACGCGTGGCTTCAGAGGCATCCCGTGCGTCCCGAGGTGAACAGGGAAGTCGTGAACGATCGTGCCAAGCTGATGATCCATCGGCTCGTGGCGCGTCGGCTCGCGCACGATCCGGGCATCCTCGATAGCGCCAAGATGGCTGTCATGCGGCTTGAGGCGGCCTACCCCGAGCGCACCTTCGTATCCGAATGGCGCGAGATCCTCGGGCAGCCACCCGGGACGATCCGGCAACTCCTCACCCGACGGGACGAAGGCATGCAGCGGCTTCGGCTCTCCTCGCCGTTCCTGGAAGGAGAGGGTGTGTCGTTTGTGCGCGACCCAAACGTCCGAAAGCGGATTTGGCGCCTTGCACGCAAAGGGGCGGCCGCTCAACGGGCGACGCATGCCGGTCGCCAAGGCTTCTCCGCACCGACGTGAAATGTCCCCTTGATATCAGGACAGTCGCGGACCTGGACCGCACCGCCCGTTCACTGGCGTTGCACTTCAAGACCCGCACCGTGGTGGTCGTCGGCAGCCAGGGCATCCTCGTGGGCTGGCCCGGCGCACCGGTCACGATGTGCATGTCGCCCGAGATCGATGCCTATCCTGCCAACGCTCGGGCCTGGGAGGCCGCCCAGGACGACGACCTCGCGGAGGCATCCGAGGAGATCTCCGTCTTCTTCGGCGAGGGCTCGCTCTTCCACACGGCGCACGGTTTCTACATCGACGGCGTCGACGACCGCACCGCCCGCCTGCCGCCCTCGTGGCCCTCGCGCGCGGTGGTCCGGGAGGTGAGTGGCCACGGCACGGCGACCGTGACGGTGGTGGCTCCCGGGCCGGAGGACCTGATCGTTTCCAAGCTCGCTCGCCTCGCCGACAAGGACAGGGACTACATCGCGGCCTACCACCGGGCCCGGCCTCTCGACCTTGCCGTCATCGAGGCCCGCATGGCGGAATGTGGGCTCGAGGAGCTTCCGGCACGGCGTGCGCTCGCCTTCCTCGCCGGCCTTCCCACGCCCCGCGAGAGCACGCCCGCCGGACCCGTGCGGACAGCGGCAGCCGTGCCGTCCCATCCCGCCGAGACGCACTGCGCCTTCCTCATGGACGAGGGGCGTTCGGTTTCGGTCCGCGCCTGGAACGAAGCGGCCGGGCTCTACGAAGTCCTCGACAATCCGCTCGGCCCGGCCGTCGTTGCGCAGGACGGAACGAGCGCCTTCCTGATCGACGGGAAGGCGCTGCCCCGGGAGGTGTGGGACACACATCCGCGCGTCCGCGCCGCGCGACGAGGTGACCTCTCCGGGTACCCGCGACCGAACTGGGCACCCCCGGACTGACCCGCATCCCTCGAAGACCGCGACGCGACTGAAGTGGTCCGGCCCCGAGCGGGCGGCTCAATCGCCTCACCAGCGCATCAGGCGAGGCCCGAGAAGCGCGCCCGCCAGCGTGCAAAGGGCGATCGTTCCGCCGTACCAAACCGCCACGAACGGTACGGTGTCGTCCATGCAGTGGATCGCGTAGCCCATCGCGCTCACGCCTCCCGACGCAAGCCCCACCAAGGCTCCGGCCCGGACGAGGTCCGTCGGTGCGCCAAACTTCCGGACTGCCCACGTCAGGGTCGCGAAGGGGACCACCGCAATCGCCGGGATGGAGACGAGGCATTCGAGCCACATATGGCCGGTGAGCATGGTCCCCCAATGGGCCGGGGGCGCGCTGGCGAGACTGAAGGCAGCGAGGACCATGACCGCCGCGAATGGCAGGGCCACAATCCCGAGGTTCACCCTCCTCTCGCCCCCGGGGCGAGCGATGCGGCCCAGGTAGCGCAAGGCCAGGCCTCCGACGGCGAAGGCGAAGGCCAGCTTCGCCAGCAGGAAGGTGAGTGCCCGCCCTTCGCCCAAGTCCGACCGGACGCCCAACGCGAGGAGGGCCAGGCAAAGCACCCCTGCAGCCCCGGCCGCGGCCCAAAGCGCGATCCGCCTCAGCAGGTTGGGGGACTTGGCAGGCTCGCTGGCGAAGCTCGCGCCAAGCAAGCCAATGAGTTCGTCGGTCTTCATTCCCGTCTGCCTCCTGCCAAGGCGGCCATCGCCTTCAATCCGCGGTGGACGCTGACCTTGATGGCCGATTCCGACATGCCGGAGCGCGTCGCTGCCTCGGCCACGCTCAAGCCTTCCACCTTCATGGCCCGGATCGCCTGTTGCATCTTGCCCGGAAGGCGACCAAGCAGGCGCTCGATGTCGAGCGTGCTCTCGACTGCGACGTGGTCGTCGCGCGCGACCAGTTCCCCCGCGTCCTCGACAGGCACGTCGGCGAGCGAAGCGCGCGTACGCCTCAAATGGTCGATGAGTTTGTAGCGAGCGATGGCGTAAAGCCAGGGCGTGACCGGCTGGCCGACATCGTAGGTGTGCCGTCGGGTGTGAACCGCCATCAGCGTCTCCTGGACGAGATCCTCCGCTTCCGGCGCTGCGCGTCCGGAGCGGGCGAGCTTGCCCTTGAAGTAGGCCCTCAGGTGCGGACCGAGCCGCTCCAGAAACGCCCGGTAATCCGCCGCACTTCCGGCCAGGCCGGACGACAGCAATGCCCGCAACTCGTTTTCCTGACTGATCAAGAGGCCTCTCTCGGCCGACCCGCGGAAGTCGCGTCCGACCCGGCAATTGCACGTCACCGCGGCACGCGTCGCGTCCGATCCGAGCATGCAGCCCCAGGACAAGCGTCCAGCAGCCCGTGCAGCCTAGGGACGCCAGCGCCCTACCGACCTGGGACAGGCGGGGCGGCTGGACGACAACAGCAGTCGCGGTCGTCCGGCCGCCCATCTTGAACTGATTGCCCGCCAGGAGCAATCCGTAGGAAACGGGCGACTGGTTACATGGGATTGCCCCGTTTCTGGTTCTTGCTCGTTTTACGTGGATTATGCGGCCAGAACCATGCGGCGCTTCAGGAGATTGAGGCCTGCCCGTCCGTAGCACTGGCGCTTGATGAGCTTGAGCCGGTTGACCTGGCCTTCAGCCTGGCCGCTACTCCATGGCTCCATGAGAGCAGCCCGGACGGCAGCGATGTCCGCCTCCAATCCTGAGGCGAACGTCGCGATCGCAGGAGCCTCACAGGTTCGGGCCTTCGTGATCCAAGCCTCGATGTCTGCAGCGGCGTCCCGATCATCGGCCACGGGATTGCCCTTCCCGGCGGCGCGCACGAGTGCGGTGAAGCGGCGGGCCAGCCCCGTGACGGCCCGGGCGGTGTCGTCCTGCTCGACGCGGCTCACCACAGCCGCTTCGCTCTCATTCAACACCGAGGTCGGCTGCACGAGCAGCCACGCCAGCTGCCGTGCTGGCGGCAACAGGGTTTCCGATCCAGGCGGCTCCGAAGCGGAAGCCTTGGCACTGCGGGGCTTGCGGCCTGATCGGACCGGCCTCGTCCGGCGCTCGGCGACGAAGCGATGCACCTGCCGGCTCGTCCCCGGATAGCCCTGCTCCCGGATCTCGCGCCACAGGGCCATGGCGTTCTCGCTGCCCTCGTCGATCCGTCCCGCCAAGTATGCGACGTGCGGATCAAGCAGGCTCGGCCCGGCACCGTGAGGCAACCGCGCCGGGAACGTCTCGGCGCTGGCATACTTGCGCACCGTCGCACGAGCCAGCCCCAGGGCACGGGCGATCGCGAGCAGGGGCTTTCCGGCGGCGTGCCGATGGCGGACCTCGTCGTAGACAACCTGCCATCGCATCCGGCTCTGTGCCGCCGCTTCCAACTCCGTCGTAGAGCGGGCAAAGGCGCGGTTGCGCCGGGCGGGACGAACGGTCGAGCCAGGGAGGAGCGGCAGGCTGCGCAACCGGGCATGGGCGCCGTGGAGCCAGCGTTCGACGGCCTGCCGCATGTTGGTGAGCAGGTGTCGGGTAGCCGGGGCTCGTTGCCGAGCCCCAGCCCCCTCAGAACCGGACGGGACGATCTCTCGTCATCCGGCTCAAGCCTCGGCCGCCTGGCGCATCGTCCGCGCGTGGTGAGCCTTGTGGCACCACCGATGCACCAGCTTCAGGTTGGTGATCCGGTCCGTCCCGCCGCAATGGCGCGGTGTGTCGTGGTGGACCTCGACGAAGGTGATGTCCTCGTCGGGGTCG
Organism: Methylobacterium aquaticum; assembly: GCF_001043915.1. GTDB lineage: Bacteria > Pseudomonadota > Alphaproteobacteria > Rhizobiales > Beijerinckiaceae > Methylobacterium > Methylobacterium aquaticum. Next base: position 4,428 of record NZ_LABX01000005.1, read on the forward strand.
AACGTCACGCCGCACAGTGCACAGCGATAGTCCTGCTGCCGTAGCAGCATCGCTCGCGTGCGAGACCGCATCGTCTCGTCCAGTCGCCGACGCCGCCGGGCCTGCCAGTACGTTCGGTCGTCGGGGTTCAGCGGGCTGCGCTTGCCCTGGACCTTCGCATGCCGGACGATCCCCACCTCGTCGTGCCGCACGAGCTTGGCCTTGCCGTCCACGAAGTTCCACGCCGGGTCGAAGTACCTCGACCGGACCCATCCCGCCGCCTTGGTCGGATGGCGCCGCTTGGCCCATCGCCACAGCTTGGCGAAGACGTGATGATCCGCCGTGTGGAACGCGTGTTTCGACGCCCCGTGCCGGTAGTAGGCCGTCCAGCCCCGGATCACCGGGTTCAGGGCGGCGATCACCTGGCTCGGGCTGGCCTGACGATGGTCGCGCAGATAGTCCCCGATGGCGCGCAGGTGCCGCACCACCTTGGCCTTCTGCGGCCGCGTCAGAACCTTGCCCCGGATGCGTCGGACGGTGAAGCCCAGGAAGTCCACACCGTCGTCGATGTGAACAATCCGGGTCTTCGCCTCGCTCAGCTGCAGCCCGCGTGCACCCAGGAACCGGGAGAGCGCGGGAACGACGTGGGTCTGCAGGACCTCCTGTGTCGGTGCCGTCACCACCAAGTCGTCGGCGTAGCGGATCAGGCTGACGCCGCGGTTCTCACCGCGGCGCAGGCTCGGGCGGACGTACCGGCCCCGAGCATCCTCGGCTCCGAAGAGCCGCTCCATGCCGTCGAGCGCGACGTTGGCCAGCAACGGCGACAGGGGGCCACCTTGCGGCGTCCCTGCCGTCGTCGCCGACCACCTGCCGAGATCCACCGCGCCAGCTTTGAGCCAGCGCCGGATCGTGGTGGTGAACACCGGCAGCCTCGCCAGCAACGGATCGTGTCCGATGGCGTCGAAGCAGCCGGCGATGTCCGCGTCGAGCAGCCAGCCACTCGCACCGGCCGGAGCCAGCGTCGCGTGCAGGGCCACGATCGCGTCCATCGTGCACCGTCCGGGTCGGAACCCGTAGCTGTTCGCCTCGAAGCGCGTCTCCCATTCGGGTTCCAGCGCCAGTTTGACGAGCATCTGCATGGCCCGGTCCCGGACCGTCGGGATGCCCAGGGGGCGCTGCCGCCCGTCCGGCTTGGGGATGTACACCCGCCGGACCGGCTGCGGCCGGTAGTCCCTCAGGCCGAGGCCATGATCGGCCAACCTCATCCGGCTCTCAGGCGTCCTGCACACCACGCCGTCGATGCCGGGCGTATCGCGGCCCGCGTTCTGCTGGGTCACCCGGCGGACCGCGAGCCGTTTTGCGGATGTGGAGCGAACCAGGAGCTTCTGCAGGTTCTTGACCTGCCGAGCCTTCCCGGCCGCCGCGGCACGGAAGATGCGGCCCTGCAATCGCTTCACGGCGTCCTCCGTCGCGGCCCAGTCGATCTCGGGCCACGTCGTCTGTCCGCGTTCACCGGTCAGTTCGGCTGTCACCATCCAACGTCCCCGGCAAGTCCAAGCGATCCAAAGCGTCTCGACCGTTGAGACCGTGACGGAAGTCAGCACCCTTTCGGGTCGGGTATCTCCTCGTTGCCGAGGCCCTGTCCGCCCGGTTACAGGGCGGCCTTCGCTTGCTCCGCCGTTCCTCTACCCCCTCCGCCATGCCCTTCCTTGCGGTCGGGAGACCGTCGCCTTGCGGCGGCGGGACGGGTGGGGCTTACCCTGTTGCCCGATGGGGAGAGGCGGATGGGGAGGCTGCGCCCTATGGTCCGGCGGGTCATGGTGCCACCGTCGTCGATGCTGACACTCGACGATCCGACCCGCGTGCCGTTTTGGCGCCGGCCTGACAGCACCTTTGGCCGGTTGCCGATGACGGACCTTGACTGCGGGCGTTCACACACGTTCAGCCTTCCATCCTCTGCTGGGCCGCCTCCGGATTGGTGCTTCCAGATTAGAGCCGTTGTCCCCGGAGCTTCGCACGTCGGATTGCTCCTTCGCACGTCCGGGTAGCAGCACTCGGGTGGACGAGGTTCCCTTTCAGGACACTCCTCCATCGGACCTTGCGGGCTACTGGAGCGGTGTGGGTTCCAGCAGCCCTCAGGTCGCACGCCAGCGATCGGCGACCTGCTGCGCCTGGGGAGCGCCGAGGCTTGCGCCTCGGGCATACTCCGTCGAGCGATCCCAGGCGACGAGTGCGACGCTGGAGTGCCGTTCGAGCCAGCCGGCCACCGTGGGTGCCGTGCGATCCGGGAGGAGATCGACGACGCGGTGACGGTCGAGGTCGACGACGATCGTGCCGTAACGGCTGCCCTTCCTGATCGCCCAGTCGTCGATGCCGACCCGGATGGGAGCCGGCGTGTCGGGCATCGGCATGCGGGTGACGAGCCGCAGCACGGTCGCGCGGCTTGCCGGCATGTGGAGGTGCGCGAGAAGACGCGCGCCGCCTGCCCCGCCGCAGGCG
>NZ_LABX01000050.1 GCF_001043915.1 Methylobacterium aquaticum
GACGGCAGCGCTGTCGCGCTGCCTATCCGACACCAAGACCGAGAGCCGCGCAGCAACGACGCGGGTCCGGACAATGAGACCGGGATTGAGGAAATGCCGGGCCGGCCTGCGCCGGCTCCCGCCTGAGGAGAGCAGCATGTCACGTCTCGTTCGAGCCAGGGGCTGGCTCGCCGCGGTCGCGCCCTGTGCCGTGGCCCTCGCGCTCGCGCTCGCCGCCGCGCCGGTGCAGGCCGGTCCGGTCGACTACAAGCCGGTCACCGATCAGCGCCTCGCCCATCCCGAGCCGGAGAACTGGCTGCAATACCGCGGCAACTACCAGAGCTGGGGCTATTCTCCCCTCGACCAGATCACCGCGAAGAACGTCACCAAGCTCGTCCCGGCCTGGAGCCTGTCGACCGGCGTGAGCGAGGGCCACCAGGCCCCGCCGATCGTCAACAACGGCGTGATGTTCGTCACCACCCCGCAGGCCCAGGTGATGGCGATCAACGCCCGCACCGGCGAGATCCTGTGGCGCTATCAGAAGGAGCTGCCGCCGGAGCTGTCGCAGCTCCACCCGACCAACCGCGGCGTCGGCCTCTATGGCGACAGCGTCTACATGACCACCACCGATTCCTGCGTGGTGGCGCTGGGCGCCACCACCGGCAAGGTGAAGTGGGAGACCTGCGTCGCCCCCTGGAAGGACGGCTACTACATGACGCTCTCGCCGCTGGTGGCGAAGGGCAAGGTCGTGGTCGGCGTCTCCGGCGGCGAATACGGCGTGCGCGGCTTCATCACCGCCCTCGACGCCGAGACCGGCAAGGAAGCCTGGAAGACCTACACGGTCGCGGGCCCCGGCGACCCGGCGGCCGGCACCTGGAAGGGCGATTCCTGGCAGACCGGCGGCGGCTCGGTCTGGATCCAGGGCAGCTACGACCCGGCGGCCAACCTCGCCTATTTCGGCACCGGCAATGGCGGCCCCTGGACGCCCGACGCCCGGCCGGGCGACAACCTCTATACCTCGTCGGTCGTCGCCCTCGATCTCGATACCGGCAAGATCAAGGGTCACCACCAGTATCACTGGAACGACGGCTGGGACTGGGACGAGGTCTCGGCGCCGGTGCTGATCGACATCGAGCGCAACGGCAAGACGATCCCGGCGGCGATCCATGCCGGCCGCAATGGCTATCTCTGGACCCTGGAGCGCAGCAAGGACGGGCCGCTGAGCTTCGTCGAGGCCAAGCCGTTCGTCTACCAGAACGTCTTCTCGTCCCTCGATCCGAAGACCGGCCGGCCGACCTACGACCAGTCCAAGATCCCGGGCATCAACCGCCGCGCCGCCTTCTGCCCCGGCCTGTGGGGCGGCAAGGACTGGCCACCGGAAGCCTACAACCCGAAGACAGGCCTGTTCTACATCCCGTCGAACGACAACCTGTGCTCGGAGCTGGCCGGCGCCCAGGCCGGCACGCGCAAGCCCGGTGAACTCTATATCGGCATCCCGATCGACGAGGTGCTGAACTCGCTGCGCCTGCGCGACGGCGTCGACAAGTCGAAGCCCTTCGCCATCGGGGCGATCCAAGCCTGGGACCCGAAGACCGGCAAGCGCGTGTGGCAGCACGACTTCCAGGATTCGGCCAATTGGGGGCCGCTGCTGACCACCGGCAGCGGGCTGATCTTCGCCGGTGGCACCAGCGACCGGAAGTTCCGGGCGCTGGACGGCACCACCGGCAAGGTGCTGTGGGAGACAAGGCTCAATTCCGGCGTCACCGGCGTGCCGTCGAGCTACATGGTCGACGGCATCCAGTACGTGGCGGTCCAGGCCGGCTGGGGCGTCGATGCCGAGCGCATGCTGACCGGCATCAACGCGCTCATCCCCGAGGAGCGCCGGGTCAGCATCCTGCCGCAGGGCGGCGTGATCTGGGTGTTCCGGGTCATGGGCGAGGAGGCGGCGGCCAAGTGAGCGGCCAAGTGAGCGGCCGAGTGAGCCACCAAGTGAGCGGCCTTTCGAAGCCGGGGCTGCGTCTCGCCGCCCTGGCGCTCGCGGCCGGCCTCCTCGCGGGGCCGGCCGCGGCGCAACCCGCACCGGAGGCGACGGCCGGGAGCACCGCTCCCCTCCCCGCGCAGGCGGATGCCCTCGTCGCCTACGTGACGAAGGCCATGACCGATCACGACATCGCCGCCTTCGAGCGGCTGGTGAACTGGTCCGGCACCCGGGCGCAGCGCAAGCGTCTGACGCTCTACCAGATCCGCTCCGGCTTCGGCCGGCCGATCAAGGCGGCTTCCCTCGAGCCGATGCCGGAGGATGGCCTGGCGGAGGCGACGTCGCGCGGCACCCTCAAGGCCAACATGCCGGTGACCGAGCGGCTGCGGGTGGTGTTCGATGAGCCGCCGGTGGAGGACGGCGCCGCGCCGACCAACGTGTTCCTGGTCGGCCGCGAGGGCGGCACCTACCGCATCGCCCTCCTGGTCCCGACCGGGCCGCCCCGGGGCAAGTGATCGACGTCCCAAATAAGACTTCAAATCGCTTTCGCGAAAGCAGTGGCGGTTTTCGCGATTGCCTCGATATGCCGAAACCAGGAAGATCTGCGTTGGCATGACAGCGCAAGTCTTCTTCGCGTCAGTCCGGTGACCGATGGGTACCGTCGCATTGGCGCCGCACGCGACGGGATCGCGTGCGGCGCCGCGGCTCATGGATCAGACCGAAGCGGCTTCGGATCCGGGAGGAACACGGCCTCGCGGCGACGAGCCCTCATCCCGTCGACCGCCTCGCGACGTGAAAACCATATTATGCCAGCGGCAGAAGATGCCGACGCATCCGGCCACTGCCACCAACTCGAATATTCGATACAAAACCAGAGTCCTGGCAGAAATTCGAGAACGGAACCAAAGGTCGTTTTCCACGACCGTTGAGATCATGCCCTGTCGGATGCTTTCGCGAAGCCCATCTCCTTCAGATAGCGATCCGCAATGCTTGCTTCCCACTCGTTGAACAAGCCGCTTAACGGCAGCCCGGCGAGCATGCCCGGCTTCTCCGACGGCCCATGCGTCTTGATAAGCAATTCGACCGCAAACATGACTCTCTTGTATTTATCGTATTCCTGCATGACTTTGTCTCTGTCCATCTTTACGCTTGCGATCGCGACGTTGTAAGCATCATTTGTCGATTTGAAATCTTTAATATCTTTTTTGATGATTTCATCGAGACTTTCCATTTGCGCGGTGCGGATCTTGGCGATCATCTCGTTCAGGAGCTTGATCTCGTGCTCGGTCGCCTTGAGAATTTCGTGAAGCGTAAAGGCTCGTGACTCTTCCGCGCTGACGTGAGACTCGAAGACGATCTGGAACGAGCCGATGAATTCGTTCGAGAAGAACTGCTTCGCTTCGTAGACCCGTCCCGACGATCCATAGAACAAATGGAGACCGCCCGAGAGCGGGATGTCCTTCAGCTCGGACTTGTGCACCGTCTCCGACTTGACGGAAAATTGGGACAGCGTTGCCGATACCAGCGCCTGGACCCGTGCGACGATGAGACTGTAGTCGCCGGCGAAGACGCCGGCGAATTCTTTCGCGGTATCGATCGCGTTCTGGTCAGCCTTGTCGGATCCGGGTACGGCGCTGGAGGGATAGTCACCTGCGCCAAGCGCCTTGCCGATGCTCTCGACAATGGCGTTGATGCGGTCCAGGCCCCAGTCGCTGTAATTCTGGTAATCGCTTTGCCGGTTGCCGAACAGCCTGTCGTGACTCCATTTATTTTTCTCGTAATGACTATCGATACTGGCAAGCACTCTCTCGTGAAGATTTGCCTCTTCTTTTTTTGCGTCCGCCTCGACCGCAGACATGTATTTACGAAATTCTTCGTCTTGCTTCATCTTGTCGGCGATTGTCTGAGTCATACCCATGACGAAGCATCCCTGTTAGCGCGGATTGGTTGTCCGCACGGGTTAATTATCATGTCATTAGTAGTTTTGTATCGATTTTATTGAGAAATATATTTTCGAAACGTGCGCCTTTACTGTATTGCCAAACATTATGAGAATATATTTGTCAATTTTTTGACTTGACATGATTGTCAAAGATTCGTCGTCGAGCGTCCCGTGGCGGAGGTGCTCTGCCGCACCGGTCCAACGATCACGATCAGGCCGCAGCCCGTCGGCGCAGGTTGACGCTGCCGGCAGGACTTTGGCGAATCTGGTCATGCCACAGGATCATGCCCCGTCGCGGCGCGGATCATCCTGGATGGTCACCGGCCCGAGGCCGGCTCGCCGGGTGTAGGCCAGCCCATATCCGGCATCGGCCACGGTTCTGCCGAGGCGATGCGCGCCGTGCGCCGACGCTGAGGCGGCCACCGGCATCTTGATCGCCCGCTCCCGCGGCATGAACGCTCGGCCGCGGCCAGCGGGGATTGGGCCGGCCCGAGAGCCAGGAAGGCGTGCCTCATCGGACGATCCGCCCCAGCGGCGAAACGGCAAATCGGGCGGGGGGCGCTTGACCGCGCACCTCGGGGCAGCGCAAGCGTATGGAAATATAGTTCCATACCGGAGGACACACCGATGGACTTCACGCTCTCCCCGCGCATCGAGGAGTACCGCACCCGCATCGCGGCCTTCGTCGAGAGCGAGATCCTGCCCGTCGAGGCCGATCGCAGCACCTGGGACGAGCACGAGAATATCGGCCCCGCGGCCCTGGCCGGCTTACGCGCCAAGGCGAAGGCGGCCGGCCTGTGGTGCCTCCAGCTCAGGCCCGAGACCGGCGGCCAGGGGCTCGGCAAGGTCGGGATGGCGGCCTGCTACACCGAGATGAATCGCTCGATCTTCGGGCCGGTGGTGTTCAACTCGGCCGCCCCCGACGACGGCAACATGATGGTGCTGGAGGCGCTCGGCACGCCCGAGCAGAAGGCGCGCTGGCTCGAACCCATCGTCTCGGGCGAGGTCCGCTCGGCCTTCGCCATGACCGAGCCGCATCCCGGCGGCGGCTCCGACCCGTCGATGATCCGCACCCGCGCCGAGCGCCAGCCGGACGGTTCGTGGCGGATCACCGGGCGCAAGTGGTACATCACCGGCGCCGAGGATGCGGCCCATTTCATCCTGATCGCCCGAACCTCGGACGATCCGCGCTCCGGGCTCACCGCCTTCCTGTTCCACCGCGACCAGCCGGGCTGGGAGATCGTGCGCCGCATCCCGATCATGGGGCCGGAGGAGCATGGCGGCCATTGCGAGCTGGCTTTCGACGGGCTGACGATCAAGCCCGAGGATGTGCTCGGCGGCGAGGGCAAGGGCCTGAAGGTGACCCAGGTCCGCCTCGGCCCCGCCCGCCTCACCCATTGCATGCGCTGGCTCGGGCTCGCCGGCCGCTGCGTCGAGATCGCGCAAGACTATGCGGCCAAGCGCGAGGGCTTCGGCGTGCGGCTCGCCGACCGCGAGAGCGTGCAGCTGATGCTGGGCGGCCTCGCGATGGATATCGAGATCGGCCGGCTGCTGGTGATGCGCGCCGCCTGGGAACTCGACCAGGGCCGCTTCGCCCGCAAGGAGGTGTCGATGGCGAAGGTCCACGTCGCCAACACCCTGCACCGGGCGGCGGATCTCGGCATCCAGATCAACGGCGCCCGCGGTTATTCCAAGGACACGGTGCTGGAATGGATCTACCGCTACGCCCGCCAGGCGCGCCTGGTCGACGGTGCCGACGAGGTCCACCGCATGGTGCTGAACCGCCACCTCGAATCCGAGGGGCGCGGCTTCTTTGCCTGGCCCACCGCCGAGGCGTGACGCCCAAGGTCCGAGGATGATCCCGGGCGGGGACCTGCTAAAGCTCTCGGCTCCCTTGTCCCCGTTCGAGCCGTCCGATGCCCGCCCTCCACCCCGACGTCCAGGCCCTGCTGGCGATGCTGCGCGCCGCCAACGCGCAGCCCCTCGAGGCGCTGCCGCCCGAGGCGGCCCGGCGCGGCTACCTGGCCGGGCGCCGGGCCCTGCAACCGCCGCCGGATCCGGTCGCCGAGATCCGCGACCTCGCGGCGCCCTCCCCGGCCGGCCCGGTGCCGCTCCGCCTCTACCGCGGCGAGGGCACGGCGCCCGGGACGCCCCTGCCCTGCCTCCTCTACCTGCATGGCGGCGGCTGGGTGCTCGGCAGCATCGAGTCGCATGACTGGATCTGCCGGCGGCTGGCCAACCTGATGCGCGCCTGCGTGATCTCGGTCGATTATCGGCTGGCCCCCGAGCACCCCTTCCCGGCGGCGGTGGAGGACGCCGCCATGGCTCTCGCCTTCGTGGCCGAGCAGGCGGAGGGCTTGGGCATCGATCCAACCCGCCTCGCCGTCGGGGGCGACAGCGCCGGCGGCAACCTCGCGGCGGTCCTGGCGCTGATGGGCCGCGACGGCGCCCTGCCGCGGACGGCGATGCAGGTGCTGCTCTACCCCTCCGTCGATCTCGGCCTGACCAGCGAGGGCTTCGAGCGCATCACCGAGGGCCAGCCCCTCACCGCCGGCACCATGCGCTACTTCGTCGACCACTACGCCCCGGACGCCGCCGACCGGACCGACTGGCGCGCCTCCCCGGCCCGCGCCGCCAGCCTCGCCGGCACGGCGCCGGCCCTGGTGCTGACCTGCGGCCACGATCCGCTCTGCGAGGAGGCACGGGCCTATGCCCACCGGCTGGAGCGCGAGGGCGTCCCGGTCACCGCCCTGCACCTCTCCGACCAGACCCACGGCATCCTGACCATGAGCCGCCTGGTGCGGACCTCCGCGACGGTGCTGAGCTTCGTGGCCGAGGCGCTCACGGAACGCTGGAGCCTCGGTGGCCCGGAGGGCGGGCGCGGCAGCCGGTAGAAGGGACGCTGGAGCCCGCGGGCGGCCTCATACCAACGGTCGAAAGAAAACGACCGTTGGTGCCGTTCTCGAGTTTTCGCCAAGCCTCTGGCTTAGTATCGAAAAGTTGAGATTGGATCAGCGGCCCGATGCGTCAGCATCTTGGGCCGATGGTATTACGACACACGGTCGGATCGCGCATCGGCTGCCGGCTCCGCCCCCGTCGCCATGGGCTCCAGCGTCCCCCGATAGGCGACGATCAATCCGACGAGCGGCACCCGGATCGTGACGTCGAAGGCGAACCGGCCGTCGCTCTCCGTCTCCACGCTCTCGCCCACCGGCAGCAGCACGCCCGGCATCGGAACGCCGAGGAGCGACCATCGCCGGGGCACGAACCGCAGCCGCGCCCCGTCCCGGACGAGGGCGAGCGAGATGGCCACGATGCCGAACCGCTCGACCAGCAGGTATCGGTCCCGTCCGGTTCCGGCCGCGTGGACCGATGCGAAGGTCCGGCCGCCGATGGTCCTCGTCCATCGCTCGCCCCCCGCCTCCGGCGCGAAGGAGACCGTGACGGGAGCGCTCCGGGCCGTCTCCGGGAAGCCGATCAGGGCACAGAGGAGGCGGGCGACGAGACCGCGCCCCCGCGTCACGGTGGCGGACCCTGTCCAGCGGCGCAGCCCCGTGCCGTCGTGCAGCGCCCGGACCCGCGCGGGCAGTGCATCGAAGGCGGCGCCGAGCAGGTCGCGATAGAGCGGGCCGCCGCCCGCCTCGTCCCGGAACCCGAAGACGATCGCCCGGCGCGCGAACGCCGCCGCGTAATCCTCCAGCTCCAGGGCACGGACGGCCGGCCGGGCCCCGGGCGCGGGCCGCTCCCCATCGCGCCACTTGCGGATCAGCGCCTCGATCGCCATCGCGGGGATCAGCGGGCCGTCATCGCCCTCGGCGAGGAGGTGCCAGCTGCGCACGACCTCGCGCCCCTCGGCGCGTCCCCGCACGGACAGGATCATGCCGCCGCGATGCTCGCCGAACCGCAGCCGGTTCAGCACCGCATGGAACAGGCCCGCGCAGGGCGTGAGCGCCGGCCCTCCGAACCGCGCCCGCGCCATGGCCAGGAGCATGAGCATCCGGTGCAGCGATTCGGGCACCGGGCCGGCCCCCATCCAGATGTCGGTCATCGCGGGATGCTCGGGTGGGAGAACCCGCAGGTCCGGCACGTCGACCAAAGAGAAAAGCCGGCTGCGCAGGGGCAGGTGCCCCGGAACCGCGACCGTGAAGCGACGGCTCTCGGCGAGGCCCGGGGCCTCGCTCGGCCGGCCGCCACGCAGCAGCCGGACCGGACCGCCGGCATAGCCCACAACAGCCCGCACGACGTTGACGCCGACCCCTGCATAGGGCGAGGGGGCGATGCCGCCCTCGACCGACCGGATCTCCATCCCCACCGCCATGCGGCGCAGGACGGCGGCGGTGAGCACCGGAAAACTGCTGACACCGGACAGGATCGCGATGCCCGCGGCCTTCGCCCGCGCGTCGAACCGGGACACGCCGAAAACGAAATCTGCCCCATCGGCAAAGTCGAGATAATCGACGCCGGCCGCGAGGCATGCCTCGATCACGCGGTACGGCTCGGCGCCGTAATCCTGGAACGGACCCGAGGCATCCACCACCAGGTCCGGTCGCCGGGCCCGAAGCGCCCCGGCAATGTCCGCCCGGTCGAGGGCGAGCGGCTCCACCCGCGCCACCCCGCGATAGGCCGCGCAGAACGCCTTGGCCCGTTCGAGGCTGCGGCCAGCGATGACGAGGTCGAGGCCGCGGACGTCTTGCAGGAGCTGGACGAGCCGTCCGCCGAAGACCCCGTATCCCCCCAGGATCAGAACGCGCATCGACGGGTCGTCCCGGCCGGGCGTGGGATCGGGGCGAGGATCGTTCGCGGTCCCGTCACAGGATGCGGTCCCGATACCGCTCGGGCGCGACCCAGCACGTGTCGCGCCGGCCGAACAGGCGATAGCGGTTCCGCGCGACGAGGCGGTAGACGGGGTCGCGCAAGCCCGCCGGCACGATGCGGAAGACCCGGGCCAGATTCCAGGGAAAGCCGAGGCCCTCGGCGATGGCGAGGACCGCGTCGCTGTCCCGGCGCATCCGGTCGCTGTCGACGACGAGAAGGCTCGTCGGATCCTCCGGGTCCATGCCGTGTCGCCGGCAGAGGGACTGGCCAATGGCGCTCTGCATCGCGGCGAGGCGGAACCTCGCGGTGCGGTCCCGTTCCAGAACGAACCGGGCGCTGGCCGAACACAGCACGCATTCGGCATCGAACAGGATGATGGGGCCGGCGGACGCCGGCGCCGTGCGGGCTGCTGTCGTCATGCCACGATCGTAGCCGATTGCTCCGGCTCACGAGAAGCGCGCGTCATACGAAATCCGATTGAGTGCTTCGCAAGGCGGATTTCGGCTTCGCTCAGGCGCCGCGCGGGCTTGTGATGCGAAATCCGATTGAGTGCTTCGCAAGGCGGATGTCGGCTTCGCTCAGGCGCCGCGCGGGCCGCGCTTGGCGGCGGGCTTCTTCCGGCGGGGTTTCGCGGCCGGCTCGGGTTCGGGGGCGGGCTCCGGCTCGCGCACCGGCTCGGGGCCGCGCGCCTCGCGGGTGATCATCTCCACCATGCTCTGCGGCAGGCGGACGAAATGGCCGGTGCCGTGGCCGGACCGGTCGAGGATCTCGGCGAAGACGGGCTTGTGCGGCTCGTGCCCGGCCTCGCCGAGCGCGCAGGGGCGGCGCGGCAGGGCGCTCAGCTTCGCGGCGAGTTCCTTCGGCACCAGTGCGTTCACGCCTCACCCTCCCGTCGGCCGGACGAGGAGGAGATGTAGGACCCGCAGGGTTAACGATCGGCTGCCGCCTGCGCCGGAGCGGCGTGTGGGCCTTAGACGGCGCGGGCCCCGACGACGGCCGACGCGCCCGTGAAGGCGCCATAGGAACGGCGCAGGAGGGCCCCGTCGAGGGCGTGGCCGATCAGGACCAGGCGGGTACGGGCGGTGCCGTCGGGCCAAGCGGGCAGGTGCCGCGGCGGATGGACGAGGTGCTGCACGCCCTGGACCACCACCGGCGTGGCGACGCCCGCGACCGCCACCAGGCCCTTGAGGCGCAGGATCCGGGCGCCGTGCCGGTTGAGCAGCATGCCGAGCCAGAGCCCGAACCGGGTCCAGTCCACCGGCCCGCTCTCGATCGTCACCGCCCCGACCGGGCCGTGCGACGCCGCCGGGACCTCGGCGCAGAGCCAGCGCCGGGCGCTCCCCTGACCGGTCGGGTCGTCGGTGAGGAGGGCGGATTCCGGCTCGTCGTCGAGGGTGAGATCGGTGACCGGGGCGACGGGATTGAGCGCGGCGAGCTGCGCGCGCAGGGACGCGATGGCCTCGGGCTCCGCCAGGTCGGTCTTCGACAGGATCAGCCGGTCGGCGCAGGCCACTTGGCGCACGGCCTCCGCGTGGGCATCGAGGGTGCGGGCACCGTTCACCGCGTCGACCACCGTGACGATGCTCCCCACCGCGAAGGCGTGACGCAGGACCGGGTCGGCCACCAGGGTGGCGATGGCAGGGCCCGGATCGGCAAGGCCGGTGGTCTCGATCACCACCCGGCGAAACGCCGGCACCAGGCCGCGCCGGCGGCGATCGTGCAGGTCGATCAGCGCCGCCTTCAGGTCGCCGCGGATGCCGCAGCAGACGCAGCCGCCGCGCAGCAGCGCGACCTCGCCCTGCACAGGCTCGACCAGCAGGTGGTCGAGCCCGACCTCGCCGAACTCGTTGATCAGGACCGCGGTATCGCGCAGGTCCGGCCGGCGGAGCAGGCGGGCGAGCAGAGCGGTCTTGCCGGCGCCGAGGAAGCCGGTGAGCAGGGTGACGGGGGTCACGCTTTCGCCTCGAGCGCCGCGATGACCGCCGGGTCGAGGGGATCGCAGGATCGCCCGGTCAGGCGCTCCGCCACCGGCCACAGCGCACCGAGATGATCGACCACCGCGCTGCGCCCGGTGCGGCCCGAGAGCGTGTAGCGGTCGGCCCAGGCGGCGAGGTGCAACCCGTAGAGGCCGAGCACCCGGTTGGCGGCGGAGGCCCGGGCCCGGCGCTCGGCCTGCGGCGTGCCGCTCCGCACGCCGTCGCTCCAATGGTCGGGCGCCCCGAAGGCGCCGCATAGGCCGCACATCGGTTCAGGAGCCCGGGCTCAGGATTCCGGCCGCGCCGGGCCCTCGAACGGGAAGCGCGTCGCAAAATCCTCGGCGATCGTCTCCATCGTCACGAAGCGTACGCCGTCATGGGCCTTGAGGTGCTGGAACAGCCGCTCATGCATCTGGAGCACGTGCGGCTTGCCCGACACGTCGGGATGGATGGTGATCGGGAAGACGGCATACTCGTAGTTGGCGTAGACCCAGTCGAACTGGTCGCGCCACATCTGCTCGATGTCGCGCGGATTGACGAAGCCGTGGCTGTTGGGCGCCGCCTTGACGAACATCATCGGCGGCAGGTCGTCGAGGGTCCAGGAGGCCGGGATCTCGATCAGCGGGGTCTCGGTGCCGTGCTCGAAGGGCCGCATCCAGGTCGAGGGATGTTGGGAATAGTCGATCTTGGTCCAGGATTCGCCGACCCGCACGTAATAGGGGTGGTGGTCGTTGTGCATCAGCGAGTGGTCGTAGCGGATGCCCTTCTTCTGGAGCAGCTCGTTGGTCTTCGGCCCGAACTCCCACCAGGGCGCGACGTAGCCGCGCGGCGGCTTGCCGGCGAGGTCGGTGATGAGCCCGACGCACTTGTCGAAGATCGCCTCCTCCTGCTCGGGCGTCATCGCGATCGGGTTCTCATGGCTGTAGCCGTGCATCCCGATCTCGTGCCCGGCCGCGGCCACGGCCTTCATCTCCTCCGGGAAGGTCTCGATCGAGTGGCCGGGGATGAACCAGGTCGTCTCGATGCCCCAGCGGGCGAACATCCGCAGCAGCCGCGGCGTCCCGACCTTGCCGGCGAACACGCCCCGGGAGATGTCGCAGGGACTGTCCTCGCCGCCATAGGAGCCGAGCCAGCCCGCCACCGCGTCGACGTCCACCCCGTAGGACACGAAGATCTGTTTTGCCATTCCGGCCTCCCCGCCTGCGGGGTCATCTGACAACCGGCGGCGCCCAGGGGTCAACCCGCCTCCGACGGCCGAGCCGCCACGAAACCGGTTGACCGGGCCCCGCCGATTCCCTAGAGCGTTGACCCACAGGAGACGTGGCCGAGCGGCTGAAGGCACTCGTTTGCTAAATGAGCAAGCCCCGAAAGGGGCTTCGAGGGTTCGAATCCCTCCGTCTCCGCCATCCAGCGCTTAAGCGGCCGGAAAGCAAATATCGCCATGTGGCTCAAGGGTAGGACGCTTCAGCCTCCCCTGCATGAGCACTACATGCATCGGTTTCCACATGTGAAGCGAAGTCATCGTTCCGGAAACAGGATCTATGTCCGGCGCGACCCCTTGGCCGTTCAGGCGATCACCGGCCGAACGTTCTTCGAACGCTCACTGCGAACCTCGGACCAACGCCGTATTGAACCGCTCGGGGTTTTTCGGAGGCTGATTGGCTTGGGTCAGGCCGCCAAGGCTTGGTCACCAGCGTGAGCATGATCGCGCGCGTCGGCCTCGGCGGGAGGGACGTTGCCGATCGGCGCGAGGCAGCGACGGTGGTTGTACCAGACGACCCACTCCAAGGGGGCGCACTCGACGGCCTCGAAGGAGCGCCACGGCCCGCGCCGCGATGGATCACCTCCGCCTCGAACAAGCCGTTGATCGTCTCCGCCAAGGCGTTGCCGTCGCTGTCATCGACGGCTCGATGGCCGCTCCGGCCAGGCGCTCGGTGTACGGCAGAGCTAAGTATTGCGAGCTGCGATCCGAGTGATGCACCAGTCCGCGGCCTTGGACAGGGCCGCGCCACTCTGCATCGAGCGCCCACGATCCCCTCCCGAGCCAGTTGCCGCCAGATCTTGCGCATGCCGTAGACGCAGAAATTCGCCTCGAACACACGTCTGATCTCGATCATCAACGCGGCGCCGCTGCGAGCACGAACTGGTTGCTTGTCGGGGTCGATAGGCGGGGCAGCGCGCAGGTAGTCGGTCGGCGGGGCGATCGGCAGCACCCTGCAGATCGGCCACATCCTGAGGCTCTCGAAGGACGACCCCGTGGACGGCTCGATGATCGTCGATGACGCTGATCATGGCCGCGACCGGCGGTCGAACTCGGCACAAGCAAAATACGCGCTGGCCTTGCACAGGATCTCGTTGGCCTGGCGCAGCTCGCGGTTCTCCCGCTCGAGCGCCTTGATCCGCTCGCGCTCGTCCGTCGTCTGGCCAGGTGGCACACCTTGATCGCCTCGGACTGGCGCACCCAGCTCCTCAGCGTCCCGCCCGATCAGCCGATCTTGGCCGCGATCGGCTGGATCGCCGACCACGGCGAGCCGTGCTCACCCTCATGGTCGCGCACCATCCGCACGGAACGCTCGCGCACCTCAGAAGAATGCGGCGCTGCTCGCTTCGTCATGGCTCCATCCTCTCAGAAGTTGGAGCCTCCGGAAAACCCAGGGCGGTTCACTGAGGGTGGTGAGCGGGGATCTCGCGCCCGATCTTGTCGGTCGATCTCGCACGTTACTTGCACTCCTCGCGAGTGCGCTTCATCGCCTCGCCGAAGCCGTCGAGGGCATATTCGTCGGTCGAGGTGTTGCCGCGCTGCGAGACGGCCTTGATGACGACCTTCTTGCCCCGGGCCATCTCGGCGACGACCTTGCTCTCGTCGGCTGGGTTCTGCACCCAGGCATTGGCGCCCTTCACCACCAGCGCGTAGCGCGCCGGACCGATCGCCAGGCTCGGATCGGAGGCGCTGGAGGCGGGGGTCGGCACCGCGCCGTTGGCCGCCGCGGTGGTGGTCGTCTGGCTGGTGCCGGGCTTGGGCGCGAAGCCCAGCATCACCGCGACCTCGTTGTTGACCTTCTCGCCCTTGCGCACGGTGACGAAGAGATAGGCCGGATCGCGCTTGAGGTTTTTCGGGAGACGCACCTGCGGCTGGCTGATCGCGTAACAAATCCGCGACTTGCCCTCGCCCGCGGCAAAGACGTTCCAGTCGCCGAAAGTGCCGATGGGACTGGCCTGGAGGCTCGCGGGCGCGGCCTCCGCCTTCGGCTTCGGCTTGGCAGCGGCGGGCAGGACGAGGGCGAACAGGCCGAGAGCGGCGAGGAGGGATGCGCGAGTCATGCGGGCACTCTAGTCGCGGGGGCTGCGCTTGCCCACCCGATTGCCGGAAAATGCGGCGGAATCAGTGGGCTACGCACACGCTCCGACGAATTGCTGCGGTGCAGGAATGACCCGCGGCCGGCGGTGGGGCATGGTCGCCCCGAGGAAACGCACGCGAGAGGCCGCGAAGGTCGCATGACTGCCCCATCCCCGTCGGACCTGCCCGAGACCATTCCGGTGCGCGAGGCGCACCGCTTCCCGACCGAGGCGCTGGAGGCGTTCCTCGCCCGGCAGGGGCTGGGGCGGCTGACCGAGCTGCGCCAGATGCGCGGTGGGCAATCGAACCCGACCTTCCTGGTGATGGCCGAGGCCGGCGAGTACGTGCTGCGCAAGCAGCCGCCGGGCAAGCTGCTGCCCTCCGCCCACGCCGTCGACCGGGAATTCCGGGTGTTGCAGGCTTTGTCGCGCACCGACGTGCCGGTGCCGCAGGCGGTGGCCTATTGCGCCGATCCGGCGGTGATCGGCACGCCGTTCTACCTGATGGAGCGGCTGCACGGCCGGGTGTTCTGGGACCCGATGCTGCCGGAGCTGCCGCGCGAGGAACGGGCGGGCATCTATGACGGGATGAACGAGGCGTTGGCGCGCCTCCACCTGGTCGAGCCTACGGCGATCGGCCTTGCCGATTTCGGCCGTGCCGGCAACTACTTCCAGCGCCAGACCGAGCGCTGGTCGAAGCAGTGGGTCGCCTCGAAGACCCGCGAGAACGCGGCGATCGACCGCCTCGCCGAATGGCTGCCGGCCCATATCCCGGCCGACAGCGACGAGACCCGGATCGTCCACGGCGATTTCCGCCTCGACAACATGATCTTCCACAAGACCGAGCCCCGGGTGATCGGCATCATCGACTGGGAGCTGGCCACCCTCGGCCATCCGCTGGCCGATCTCGGCTACAACTGCATCGCCTACAACACCGACCCCTCGGCCTATCGCGGCATGCTCGGGCGCGACCTCCAGGCGCTGGGCATCCCCACCCAGGACGAATACGTGCGCCGCTATTGCGCGCGCACCGGGCGGCGCGACGGCATCAGCCCGTTCCACGTCGCCTTCGCGCTGTTCCGCCTGGCGGTGATCCTGGAAGGCGTGCTCGCCCGCGCCCAGGCCGGCAACGCCTCCAGCGACGAGGCGAGCCAGAAGGGCGCGCTCGGCATCGCGCTTGCCGAGCGGGGCTGGCAGCTGGCCCAGGGCCGGGCTTGACGGAGGATGTTCCGCCCAAGTAACGTGCGGATCTCAGCAGAAGGACGACAGACGATGGTTCGCGCACTCGCACAGATGGGGTTCCCCACGCGGTGACGTGAGCGCACGCTCGATGTCTGCACGGCAACCCCGACGGCGCACGCCCTCGGGGTTTTTCTTTGTCCAATGATCCCTGCTGCGCATCCGCAGAAGAGGAAAGGTCATGACCACGCACTACGTCCAGTGCGAGCTGTCCCGCCATCGGCTCGTGCAGGTCACCTGGTTGCCGGAGCGCTTCGCCCGCGCCGGTGATTACGTGAAGCTGAAGGAAGAGGGCGGCTGGCAGGACGGGTGGCGGGTCGCCGCCACCTATCCGGGCGTGCGGCTCAGCCATGAGGTGCTGATGGAGCGCAGCCAGGATTACAAGCGCACCCGCGCGGCGTCGGATATCTGATGCGATCGGGGCGGGCCGTCCCCGAGCGGCCCGTCACGCTTGGGCGGCGTTCTCGCGCTCCCGGCGCCGCTGCAAGCGGGTGACGCCGTAGATGGTCGCCAGCCGCAGGCGGGCGGAGCGGACCGGGGCCGTGCTGCGCTCCGCCTGGACCGCCGCGATGGTGCGAAGCGCCGCGGCGACGGAACGCTCCAGGTTCGACTGGGCTTGTGTGGTGGTCTCGCCGCGAGTGAAATGGACGGGCTGCATCGGGATGTCCCCTCCTGCTGATCGTGCCTGTGGTTTGACACGGACAATCCGGCAGGGACGGGGCCCGATCGTGGCGGGTCCGCGTCGCGATCAAGACTTTGTTCATCGCTGCATTGGTCATCATGGCGCTTGGACGCCGCGCCGAGGCGGCGCGACGCATCATGGTCGGCACCGCCTCTGCGACGATCGGGCGGCGTCAGAGCATCGGCACGGCCGGCCAGGCCGCCGACGCGGCAGCCGCGGCGTCGAACACGCCGTCCATGCCCTCGCGCCAGAGCGAGAACAGCGTGGGCGGGCTGAGCGCCAGGACGGCGTGGATCTCCCCGCCTCCGAGGCGCAGCTCAGCCCCGAGGCGCCTGGCGAGCGCCCGCATCGGGCGGTTGCCGGCCAGGCAGCGCAGGTGCAGCCGGCGCGTGCCGCCGTTGCGGGCGGCTTGCGCGAGACGCGCGCCGAGCGCGACGCCGAGGCCGCGCCCGCGATGACCGGGCGCCACCGCGAAGGCGATCTCGGCCTCGGCCCTCGCCCCGGCGGGGCGCAGCTCGCCGATGCCCCGCAGGGTGCCCTCCGAGAAGGCACCGAAGACCAGTCCCTCGGCGGAGACGGCATGGGCCGCATAAGCAGCGGCGGCGGCCTCGCTCACCGCCCCCATGAAGCGGTCGAAGCGGGAGTCCGGGTCGAGGCCGCGGAACAGGGTGACGACCGCATCGCGGTCGGTCGACCAGAGGCGCCGGATCCGGAAGCCGGCGGGCTGTGGGAGAGGCAGGGCGTGATCTTGCATTCTCGAGGTGCACTCCGGACGGGGGACGGCACGATCTCGAGCGTTTCCTCATCCCGGTCGGCGACCGGGATTGTGCAATGCAGCAAGTGGTGAGCCGTTCCGGGATTGCCCGGCACGACGGCCGTGCCGGTGGCGCATGACGCCGCCATGATCTCACCGCATTGCGCAGGCCCGTGCGCCGCGATAATCCCCGTCGCGTGACGCAAAGCCCCGCTTCCGCCGCCCGCTTCCCGGTCTCCGCCCGCTACGACGCCCTGGTCGAGTCGGGCGCGATCGAGCGCGATCCCGCCCAGACCGACCTCGTCGCGCGCCTCGACGGGCTGATCCGCGACCTCGCCGCGACGCCGCCTCCGGAAAAGCCCGGCGTCCTCGGCCGGCTGTTCGGCCGCAAGCCGGAGCCGGTGGCAGCCCCCCGCGGCCTCTACGTCTGGGGCCTGGTCGGCCGCGGCAAGACCATGCTGATGGACATGTTCCACGAGGCGGCCCCGGCCCCGAAGCGCCGGGTGCATTTCCACGCCTTCATGGGCGACGTGCACGAGCGCATCCATCGCCACCGCCAGGCGGTGAAGCAGGGCACGGCGAAGGGCGACGACCCGATCCAGCCGGTCGCCGAGGCGCTGGCAGCGGAGGCACGCCTGCTCTGCTTCGACGAATTCACGGTCACCGACATCGCCGATGCGATGATCCTCGGGCGCCTCTTCACCGCCTTGTTCGCCCGCGGCGTGGTGATGGTGGCGACGTCGAACGTCGAGCCCGACCGGCTCTACGAGGGTGGGCTCAACCGTGCCCTGTTCCTGCCCTTCATCGACCAGCTCAAGGAGCGGGTCGCGGTGGTGCGGCTCGATTCGCGCACCGATTTCCGCCTGGAGAAGCTCGGCGGCAGCCCGGTCTACCACGTGCCGGCGGACGAGGCGGCGGCACAGGCCCTCACCGGGGCGTTCCGGGCTCTGTCGGGGGAGGCGAAGGGCCGGCCGACGACCATCACCGTCAAGGGCCACGAGGTGGCGATCCCCGAGGCCGCCGGCGGCGTCGCCCGCTTCACCTTCCCGGATCTCTGCGCCCGGCCGCTGGGGGCTGCCGACTACCTGGCCCTGGCCCAGCACTTCCACACCGTGATCGTGGAGGAGATCCCGGTGATGGACATGCCCCAGCGCAACGAGGCCAAGCGCTTCATCATCCTGGTCGACGCGCTCTACGACACCCGCACCAAGCTGCTGGCCTCCGCCGCCGCCGAGCCGACCGGGCTCTACCTCGCCGAGTCGGGCCGCGAGGCGTTCGAGTTCCAGCGCACGGTCTCCCGCCTGATCGAGATGCGCTCGGAGGAATACCTCGCCCTGCCGCATGGACGGCCGGATTCCGAGGCATCGGGCAGCACGACGGGGCTGGTGGAGACGTAACCGCCCTTCGTGACGGCGCCGCATTTCGCGCCGAAACGGTGGCGTATCCGAGTTGTTAGATCTTTCCCGCCGAGGCTCCCGATGCCCCCCTCCCCCCTGCCCCCCGTCCCGTCGCCCGAGCACGCCGTCGCGGCGATCTCGCGCTGGCTGGCCGTCGAGAGCCCGACGGACTCGGCCGAGGGCGTCAACCGGATGATGGATCTCGTCGCCGGGGAGGCCGCCAGCTTGAGCCTCGCCGCCGAGCGGGTGCCGGGCCGCGACGGGTTCGGCGACAACCTGATCCTGCGGGCGGGGCCACGGACGGGCGAGCCGGGCCTTCTGGTGCTGTCCCATCTCGATACCGTCCACCCGATCGGGACGCTCGCCCGTGACCTGCCGGTGCGGGTCGAGGGCGACCGGCTCTACGGGCCGGGGGTCTACGACATGAAGGGCGGCGCCTGGCTGGCGCTCCAAGCCTTCGCGGCGGCGGCCCATGGCGGCGCGGCGCGGCGCCCGCTCACCTTCCTGTTCAGCAGCGACGAGGAGACCGGCTCGCCATCGACCCGCGGGCTGATCGAGGATCTGGGACGTCGGAGTGCCGCCGTGCTGGTGACCGAGCCCGGCCGCGACGGCGGCAAGGTGGTGACCGGCCGCAAGGGCGTCGGACGCTTCGACGTCCATGTCGAGGGCCGTCCCTCCCATGCCGGCACCCGCCATGCCGATGGCCGCAACGCCATCCGGGAGGCCGCCCGGCTGATCCTGGAGATCGAGGGGCTGACCGACTATGCCCGCGGCGTCACCACCACGGTCGGGACGATCAGTGGCGGCACCGCCGAGAACGTGGTGCCGCAGCATTGCCGCTTCGCCGTCGACCTGCGGGTCGTCACCGCGGCGGACGGCCTGGACTATGCCGGCCGGATCCTCGGCCTGACCGCGACCGAGGAGTTTCGCGTGACGGTGACCGGCGGCATGAACCGGCCGCCCTACGATGCCGAGGCCGGCGCCGCGCTCTATGCCCATGCCAAGGCCCTGGCCCGGGACGAACTCGGGATCGATCTCGGCGAGGTGCCGCTCACCGGCGGCGGCTCGGACGGCAACTTCACGGCCGCCCTCGGCATCCCGACCCTCGACGGGCTCGGCATCGACGGCGACGGGGCGCACACCCTCCAGGAATACGGCCTGATCTCCTCGATCGCCCCGCGCCGGCACCTGATGCGGCGGCTGCTGGAGACGCTGTGAGCCACCGGCCTCCCCGCTCGGCTCAGGTCCGGTAGGCCGTCCGGCAGGCGCCCCAGTGGCGCCCGAGCACCCGGATCGGCGCATCGACCTCGCGCACCTGCACCGTCTCGTGACCGAGCCGGCGCCGATAGGCCTGGACCGTGAAGGGCCGCAGCGAGCGCGCCGCCGTGATGCCGGTGCGGTCGTCGAAGATGCGCCGGTGGCGGCAATGGGCGTCGTTCCAGACCGGGTCGTCGGGCCTCTGCGGCTGCGAGACCTGGCGGTTGTGGATCGGCACGAAGCCGTTGCGGTCGGTCGGAATGCAGAACAGCATCCGGTTGTCCTGGAGCAGCGGCGGCTCGATCAGCGGCCGCAGGATCCGCTCCAGGGTCTCGATCGCGTCGTTGAGGAATTGCGGCGGGTTGCTGCCGGCCATCCGCCGGTATGCGGTGTCGAACAGGGCCTCCTGGGTGATGCGCCCGGCCGTCACTTCCCCCTCCATCGCCGCCGCCATCGCGGCGGCGATCGATTGCGCCCGGGCGATCAGGGGCTGGTAGTCGGCCGCGAGATCGGCCAGAACCGTGCCCAGGCGCTCCCGCGCCGCCTCGTCCAGTGCCGCGAAGCGCAGATGGAGGCCGACCGGGCTGACCGCGACGACCTGCCCGGCAACCGGGCCGAGACGCTCGACCTCGAGGGCGAGCGTGGCCCCTACGGCAGGCGCCGGCCCCGCCATCCCCTCGAGGAGCAGTCCGCCGGCGCTGAGATCGATCGTGCGGGTGCGCCTTCCGTCGCGCAGGCGGACGGGCAGCTCGGCCGGGTAGCGGTCGAGACGGCGGCGGTCGCCGACCTCGCTCTGCCGCACCACGGCCACGAAGCGGCGGCCGAGCCCTTCGGCCTGGCCGGCCGCCTCCGCCGCCTGCGCCTCCGCCCGGGCGGCAAGCCCCTCGACCCGGTCGGCGGTGGTGCAGGCGTTCCGCGCGTCCCGGCTCACTCCGGCGACGAAATCGGCGGCCCGTCCGGCCTCGCCGGCGAGCCCCGCGACCGCCGCATTCTGGTCACCGGCAATGTCCAGGACCGTCGCGAAGGCCGGCCGCATCGCCGCGACGGCGCCGGCCACGGCGGTGATCGCAGTACCGGAGGCGGCGGCGCCCTCGCGCAGCCGCGCGATCCGGTGGCGCACATCCTCGGCGGCGCGGCCGGTCTCGATCGCCAGCGCCTTGACCTCGCCCGCGACCACGGCGAAGCCGCGCCCCGCCTCGCCGGCCCGGGCCGCCTCGATCGTCGCGTTGAGGGCGAGAAGGTTGGTCTGGCGCGAGACCGCCGCGATCGCATCGACCACCCCGACGATCTCCTCGCTGGCCTTGGCGAGGGCCAGCATGAAGGCCCGCGCCTCTTCGGCCCGGTCGGTCGCTGTGCCGAGATGGCCATCGGCCTGGCTCATCGCCGCCACGATCCGGTCCGATGTCGCCGAGAGCGTGCGGCTGGTTCCGAGGATCTTGTCGGTCATCGCCTCCGCGTCGCCCGCCGCCTCGGCGAGGCGGCCCATCTGGGTCCGGATGTCGGCGATGTCGGCCTGCATGCCGCCGACCTCGGATCGCGCCGAGCCGATCGCGTCCCCGACCCGCGTGATGGCGGTGAGGACGTCCGCCTCCATCGCGTCCATCGCGTCGTGGGCCGGCCCCGCGGCCGCGCCATCGGGCACGACGACCGGCGCGGTCAGGACCGGGTGGGCGGCGGGCGCCGAGGGCTTCGAACGGGACAGGGAGAAGAGCGACATGCCGACGAACATCGCGCCCAACGGTCAATGGTTGGTTAATGACGGGTGGGAGCGATGTAGTCCGCCCCTACCTTCGGCAACCCGCCAGACCCTTACGCCACTCGTCACCGCTTTCGGATGCGAAATCCAAGTCGAGCAGCAGATACTTATCATGAAATTTCTGACAGTGATGTATCAAATATGATTTTATTGCAATTTACCTGCTTCATATACCTTATTTATCTGACGATTGCGTGAACGATCCTGACGATCGAGCTGGATTCATGCGCTGCCTCGACCTCCGCTATCGCACGGCGCGCGGCCGACCCTTACGGACGATCCCCAACGACGTCGCGTGTCCCTTACGGCAGCGGGACCGTCGACACCGCGGCCCGACGAGGCTCCATGGCGTCTTGATCGGCCGGCGATGCCTGCGCCATCGCCGTGCCAAGGTGGAAATCGGCTTTTGCCCGCGCGCCGTTCGGGCCTCATCTCACGCCTGCGTCACCCCTCGGCGCGACCGGTCCGCCCCCGCGCCCGGCTCGGGCCGCCAAGCGGAACGCGGCAGCGCCCGGAGTCTTGTCCGAGGATTGAAGGAGAGAGCCGAGATGACGAGGCACGACGATCCCGCGGCGACGCGCTCGCCCTGGGTGACGCTCGCGCGCGACCGCCGCTACGAGGACCGTTACCTCGGCGTCGATCTCGACCAGTTGCGCCACGTCTCGGGCCGCGAGCATCCGCACGTCGCCTTGCGCTTCAAGGTGTTCGGCGTCGCGGTGCTGCCGGTCGATGCAGACGGCCGGGTCAGCCTGATCGGCCAGTACCGCTACGTGCTCGACCGGTTCACCTGGGAACTGCCCCGCGGCTCGGGCCCGGTCACCGAGGATGCGCTCGCCACCGCCCGGCGCGAATTGGCGGAGGAAACCGGCGACGAGGCGGAATCCTGGCTGGAAATGCTGCGCCTCGACGCCTCGCCGGGCATCTCGAGCGAGCAGGTGCCGGGCTTCGTCGCCTGGAACCTGAAGCGCGGCCCGGCCCATCCCGACCCGCAGGAGAGCCTGCGGCTGCGCCGCCTTCCCTTTTCCGAGGCGGTGGGCGAGGCGCTGTCGGGCGCCATCACCGACGGGCCGAGCGTGGCTTTGCTCCTGTGCCTGGCGGAGCGGGCCCGGCGGGGAGACCTGCCGGGGGATCTTCTGGACTTGTTGCGCGGGTAGCGATCGGGCGCAGGTGTCTCGCGGAGCCTTCAGAGGTGTGCCGAAGACCGCCTCATGGGGCCGACAGTTCGCGCAGCAACGCTTCGTGGAACCGGTCCGGCGCCTCGACCTGCGGCGCATGGCCGAGGCCCTCGAACATCACCAGGCGCGCCCCCTTGATCCGGGCCGCCACCTCCGGCCCGAGCCGGTCGTAGCGCCCCAGGGTCTCGGCCAGAGCCGGTGCGGCGCGATTGGCGCCAGGAGCCGTGCGATCCTTGTCGCCGGCCATCAGCACCGTCGGCACGCGCAGGCGATCGAGTTCGTGCACCACCGGCTGGGTGAACACCATGTCGGAGGTCTGGGCCTGGTTCCAGGCCACGCGCTCGGCTCCGGAGCCGGCATAGAGCCCGGCCTGCATGTCGACCCAGCGGTCATAGGCCGGCTTCCATTGGCCGTCATAGTAGAACTTGAGCTGGTAGGCTTTGATTGTCGCCGCGCTTGTCTTGCGCTCGGCGGCATAGGCAGCATCGATGGTCTGATAAGGCACGCCCTTCTGCTGCCAATCCTCGAGCCCGAGGGGATCGACCATCACCAGCCGCTCGACCGCCTCCGGGACCATCAGCGCGTAGCGGGCCGCCAGCATCCCGCCCATCGAGTGCCCGACGATGGTCGCTTTCGCGATGCCCAACGCCGCGAGGAGCCCGTGGGTGTTGGTGGCGAGCTGCTGAAAGCTGAACTGATAGCCGGTCGGCTTCGTCGACTTGCAGAAGCCGACCTGGTCGAGGGCGAGCACGCGATATCCCGCCTGCGCCAGCACGCCGATCGTGTCGCCCCAGGTCGCGGCGCAGAAGTTCTTGCCGTGGAGCAGCACCACGATGCGGCCGTTCGGGCGCTCCGGTGCCACGTCCATGAAGGCCATCGACAGTTCCTGCCCCTGCGACGCGAAAGCGTGGCGCCTGACCGGGTAGGGATAGTCGAACCCCTGGAGTTCGGGCCCGTAGGAGGGGGCGGCGGACGCCGCCGTGGCAGCGAGGAGGGCGACGGCGAGGAGCGGAAGGCGCATCGGGCGGGTCTCGGAAGGGGATCCAGGCTCTTGCAATCTAAGCAGATTTCGCCGAAGTGGTTGCCGGTTCGGCGGCAAAAATCTGCGATCAAACAAGACCCTCAGCGGACGAAGCGTTGGCCTGCCAACGCAAGTCTGCTTAGGGCTCGCAACCTGGGGCGCGATTGCGCAGAGCCTCGCTCTCGGCCGATCGCGTCGTGATCGAAGCGAGTCGTCACGGGGCGACGGTGGCTCGGGCATCCCGGACGCCGGCGCCGGGCCGCGCGACCACCGGCTGGAACGCGACGTGCCTCCGCGTTACCCTGGCACCGTCACCCCGGTTCGGAGCCCGAGGGGGCAGCCCAGGCTCCACGACCGTCCCGAAGGGCACGGCCGAGAGCCGCGGGTCGTCAGCGCAGGAGACAACCCCGTGATCGATGGAGCGACCCTGATCGCCTGGGGCTTCCAGCCGGACCGCTGGTTCAAGCAGGGCATCGCGACGGCCAACGCCATGCGCGCGGCGGGCGAGAGCGACGACGCGATCTTCGCCCACTTGCAGACCCTCGCGCCGGTCGAGACCCTGCTGCGCACGAACGGCCTGCCCTATGGCCTGTTCCTCGACGCCGAGACCCCGGCCGAGCGGGCGAATGCCGCGGCAGTCGCGGCGCATATGGACGCACTGATGCGGGTGCCGACGATCAAGGCCGGGGCCGTGATGCCGGATGCCTGCCCGTCGGGCTCGGCCATGGGCACGATCCCGGTCGGCGGCGCGGTGGCGTGCGAGAACGCCATTCATCCCGGTTTCCACTCGTCGGATATCTGCTGCTCCGTCGCCGCCACGATCTTCAAGCGCGACGACGATCCGGTGAAGGTGCTCGACGCCGTGCAGCGGGTGACGCATTTCGGGCCCGGCGGCCGCGCCAAGCCGATCCGACCGGCTTTCGAGGGCGACACGGATTTCGGCGACAACCCGTTCCTGAGGGGCCTGGAAAACTTCGCGCTCGGGCATTTCGGCAGCCAGGGCGACGGCAACCACTTCGCCTATGTCGGCCGTCTCCGGTCGACGGGGCAGATCGCCCTCGTGACGCATCACGGCTCGCGCGGCCTCGGCGCGCAGCTCTACAAGCGCGGCATGGCGGCGGCCCGGCGCCATACGGCGATCGTGGCGCCGAAGGTGCCGGCGCACAATGCCTGGATCAAGGCCGACAGCCCGGAGGGCCGATCGTACTGGCAGGCGTTGCAGATCGTGCGGAGCTGGACCAAGGCCAATCACGCCATCATCCACACGATGGTGCGCCAGGAGATCGGCAACCAGATCGCCGACACGTTCTGGAACGAGCACAACTTCGTCTTCCGGCGCGACGACGGCTTGTTCTATCACGGCAAGGGCGCGACGCCGTCATGGTCGGGCTATTCGGCGGACGATGACGGCCGCACCCTGATCCCGCTCAACATGAGCGAGCCGATCCTGATTACCGCCCACCGCGACCACAAGGGCTCCCTCGGCTTCGCGCCCCACGGCGCCGGCCGCAACGCCTCCCGCAGCCAGCACCTGCGCGAGAACGGCGACGCGCTCGCCGCGGAACTCGCGGCGTTGCAGGCGCGCGGCCTCGACATCCGGTCCTATTGCGGCATCCCCGACCATTCGGAGCTGCCCTCGGCCTACAAGGACGCCGCAGCGGTGCGGGCCCAGATCGACAAGTACGATCTGGCGCGGGTCGTCGACGAGATCACGCCCTGCGGCTCGATCATGGCCGGCGACTGGGAGCGGGACGCGCCCTGGCGGAAGCCACGGTGAGCCTCGGCCGGGAGGGCACGCCGTCCGGCCGCTTGCGTTTCCGGCCGCGCCCCGCCATATAGGCGTCGGGAGGTTGGCGAGGGACGTTTCACTCGCCAACCGGGTCAGGTCCGGAAGGAAGCAGCCCTAACGAGACCGAGCGGGTTTTCGTCCAGCCTCCCACCCCCACCCGTTTCAGGAGCGCGTGCGCCCCCTCTCCGGGGGCCGCCCTCACGACCCTGCGAGCGCATGGACGAGACCTCCGGCACGCCCTCGATCGACGAGCCGGGTCTCCCCGGATTCAGCGCGGCTCCAGCCCGGCCTGCCCCCGCCTACCGGGTGCTGGCGCGCAAGTACCGGCCCAAGGATTTCGACGACCTGATCGGCCAGGGCGCCATGGTGCGGACCCTGGCGAACGCCTTCGAGGCCGGCCGCATCCCGCAGGCCTGGATGCTCACCGGCGTGCGCGGGGTCGGCAAGACCACCACCGCCCGCATCCTCGCCCGCGGCCTCAACTACGCGCTTGCCGACGAGCCGAATGCCGGGCCGACGATCCGGCTGCCCCGCCTCGGCCTGCATTGCGCCGCCATCATGGAATCCCGGCACATCGACGTGCTGGAGATGGACGCCGCCTCGCATACCGGCATCGACGACGTCCGCCAGATCATCGACGGCATCCGCTACTCGCCGGTCTCGGCGCGTTACAAGGTCTACATCGTCGACGAGGTCCACATGCTGTCCGAGAAGGCGTTCAACGCCTTCCTGAAGACGCTGGAGGAGCCGCCGCCGCACGCGAAGTTCGTCTTCGCCACCACCGAGATCCGCAAGGTTCCGGTCACCATCCTGTCGCGCTGCCAGCGCTTCGACCTGCGCCGGGTCGAGGCCGGGGCGCTGATCGCCCATCTCCAGAAGATCTGCGACGCGGAAGCCGTCTCGGCCGAGGCCGAGGCGCTCGCCGCCATCGCCCGGGCGGCGGAAGGCTCGGTGCGCGATTCGCTCTCGCTCCTCGACCAAGCGATCGCCCACGGCGCCGGCCACGTCACCGCCGAGACGGTGCGCGACATGCTCGGCCTCGCCGACCGGGCCCGGGTCGTCGACCTGTTCGAGGCGGCGATGCGCGGAGACGTGCCCGCCACCTTCGCGGAATTGCGGGCCCAGCACGAGTCGGGCGCCGATCCGGCGGTGGTGCTCTCCGACCTCGCCGAGTTCACCCATCTCGTCACCCGGCTGAAGCTCGCGCCCGAATCGGCCCGCGTCGACACCTCGCTCAGCGAGGTCGAGCGGGTCCGCGGCGGCGATTTCGCCGATCGGCTCTCGGTGCGGGCCCTGTCCCGCGCCTGGCAGATCCTGCTCAAGGCCATCCCGGAAGTGCAGACGGCGACCCGGCCGCTGGCGGCGGCCGAGATGGCGCTGGTGCGGCTGATCTACGCCGCCGACCTGCCGACGCCGGACGAGGCCCTGCGCCAGATCCGGGAGGGCGCCGGCCCCACCCCGCCGGCCCGGGGCCCGGCTCCGCTGCCCTCCATTGCACCGGTGGCGCAGGCGGCCCCCGTAATGCCGGGGCCGGCTCC
The DNA here is from genome assembly GCF_001043915.1 of Methylobacterium aquaticum. Classification (GTDB taxonomy): domain Bacteria; phylum Pseudomonadota; class Alphaproteobacteria; order Rhizobiales; family Beijerinckiaceae; genus Methylobacterium; species Methylobacterium aquaticum. The sequence continues at coordinate 26,635 of NZ_LABX01000050.1, forward strand.
CGCCGCCGCGATGCGCGCCGCCCCGGCTTCCGTCGCCGCAGCGCCGGCCCTGGCGCGCAGCCTGCCCGATAGGCCGCAAGCCGCGATCGCATCGGCCGAGGCGGCTCCGGTCCGGCCCGTGCCGGCGATGCCGCGGCCGACCCTGGTCCAGCCCGCGCCCGTCCCCGAACCCGAGCCCGTCACGCCGGCCTCCGCCAAGCCTGCCTCCGCCAAGCCTGCCTCCGCCAAGCCGGCCTCCACCAAGGCGGAGTCCGGGCCGCGCCTGCGCCGGTTCGAGGACGTGGTGGCGCTCGCCGACGAGCGCCGCGACATCGGCCTGAAGATGGCGCTGGAGCGGGAGGTTCACCTCGTCCGCTTCGAGGACGGCCGGATCGAATTCCGCCTCGCTCCGGGCGGGCGGCCGACCCTCGCCAACGACCTCGGCAACGCCCTGAACCTCTGGACCGGCCGGCGCTGGGTGGTGGCCCTGTCGCAGGAGACCGGCGAGGCGACCCTCGAGACCCGGGCGAAGGCCGCGGTCGAGAGCCGCCACCAGGGCGCGGCGAGCCATCCGCTGGTCCAGGCGGTGCTCAAGAGCTTCCCGGGCGCCCAGATCGTCGACGTGCGCGACAAGGCACCCGATCCGCCCGAGTTCGGCGAGGCGCCGCCGCCGGATTCCGACGATCCGGATCTGCAAGCGCCGGACCTGTAGCCGTCAGCCCGCCGGCACCCCACATTCGCTCGACGATTGCTCTCTCTCACCGCGAGGACGCCGCCATGGACATCATGGGACTGATGAAGCAGGCCCAGGCCATGCAGCAGAAGATGGCCGACCTTCAGTCCGAACTCGACGACGTCCAGGTGACCGGCGCCTCCGGCGGCGGCTCCGTCTCGGTGACGATGACCGCGAAGGGCGACGTGAAGGGCCTGAGCCTCGATGCCGCGCTGCTGGTACCGGACGAGAAGGAGATCCTGGAGGATCTGATCGTCGCGGCGCTCAACGACGCCAAGGCCAAGGCCGAGCGGGCCGCGCAGGAGCGGATGCAGGAGCTGACCAAGGGCCTGCCGCTGCCGCCGGGCATGAAGCTGCCGTTTTAGCTCTCTCCCCTCCCCGGGCGATCGCGGGCAGGCCCGCGATCGCCCGGGGAGGGAACCATCGCCTTATTCTCAAAGCAGGCCAACTTTTATGCCCCAGGCCGTCGCGGGTCCGGAGATCGAGCGGCTGATCCAGCTCCTGGCCCGCATGCCTGGCCTCGGGCCGCGTTCGGCCCGCCGGGCCGCTCTCCAGCTCATCAAGAAGCGCGAGACGCTGCTGGCGCCGCTCGCCGATGCCATGAAGATCGCCGCCGACCGGATCGTGGTCTGCCATGAATGCGGCAACGTCGACACGCAGGATCCCTGCACGATCTGCCGCGACCAGAGCCGCGACCCCTCGATGCTGGTGGTGGTCGAGGACGTGTCGGATCTCTGGGCGCTGGAGCGCTCCGGCGCCGTGACGGCGCGCTACCACGTGCTCGGCGGCGTGCTCTCGGCCCTCGACGGGGTGCGGCCGGAGAACCTGAATCTCGGCCGCCTGGTCGAGCGGGTGAGTGCCCCTGAGATGCGCGAGGTGATCCTGGCGCTCAACGCCACCGTCGACGGCCAGACCACCGCCCATTACGTCACCGAGCTTCTCACTCACCTGTCGATCAAGGTGACACGGCTCGCCCACGGCGTGCCGGTCGGCGGCGAACTCGACTATCTCGACGAGGGCACCCTGTCGGCGGCGATCCGCCAGCGCACGGCGTTTTAGCGGGTCCCATCATGGGGTTTGACCCGGGAGAGACGAATCCTTATCTCCCGGACACTTGTGGGCGCCGCTGCGGCGCCCGGCCCCCCGATCTCGCTGGCACCCGAATGAGCATCCGTCCCCTCGTCATCCTGCCGGACGCGCGCCTGCGCGAGATCTCGGCCCCGGTCGGCACGATCACCGGCGACGTGCGGAAGCTCGCGGCCGACATGCTGGAGACGATGTACGATGCCCCCGGCGTCGGGCTGGCCGGCATCCAGATCGGCGAGCCGGTCCGCATCGTCACCATCGACACCTCGAAGGAGAAGGACGAGCGCAAGCCCCTCGTGCTCCTCGATCCCGAGATCGTCTGGACCTCGGACGAGACCCGCCCCTACGAGGAGGGCTGCCTGTCGATCCCCGATTACTATGCGGAGGTGATCCGCCCCGACCGGGTGCGGGTGCGCTTCCGCACCCTCGACGGCGAGACCGTGGAGCAGGAGGCCGACGGGCTCCTCGCCACCTGCCTCCAGCACGAGATCGACCACCTCAACGGCGTGCTGTTCATCGATTACCTGTCGAAGCTCAAGCGCGACCGGGTGATGAAGAAGTTCGCCAAGGCGGCCAAGCGCGAAGCCGCATAAGATGCCGCTCAAGGTCGTGTTCATGGGCACCCCGGATTTCGCGGTGCCGACGCTCGCCGAGATCGTCGGCGGCGGCCACGAGGTCGTGGCGGTCTATACCCGCGCGCCCGCGCCCGCGGGTCGCGGCATGGCCCTGCGGCCCTCGCCGGTCCAGGCGCTGGCGGAAAAGTTCGGCCTGCCGGTGCTGACGCCGGCGACGCTCCGCACCGAGGAGGCGACTGAGACGTTCCGTGCCCACGAGGCTGACGTCGCGGTGGTGGTCGCCTACGGCATGATCCTGCCGCCCGCGATCCTCGACGCGCCGGCCCTCGGCTGCCTCAACCTGCACGCCTCCCTGCTGCCGCGCTGGCGCGGCGCCGCGCCGATCCAGCGCGCCGTGATGGCGGGCGACGAGGAGACCGGCGTCGCGGTGATGCGGATGGAGCCGGGCCTCGATACCGGCCCGGTCGGCATGGTCGAGCGGGTGGCGATCACGCCCGACATGACAGCAGGCGAGCTGCACGACCGGCTGATGCCGCTCGGCGCCGACCTGATGGCACGGGCGCTCGGCGCGCTGGAGCGCGGCAACCTGCACGTCCGGGCCCAGAGTCCCGAGGGCGTCGTCTACGCCCACAAGATCACCAACGAGGAGGCGCGGCTCGACTGGTCGGAAGGAGCCAAGACCCTCCACGACCGGGTGCGCGGCCTGTCGCCGTTCCCGGGCGCCTATCTGATGGCCGATCTCGGCCGCGGGCCGGAGCGGGTGAAGGTGCTGCGCGCCCGTCGCGCCAAGGGGTCGGGCGAGCCCGGCAGGCTCCTCGATCCCATCGGCACGGTCGCCTGCGGCGAGGGCGCCTTGCGCCTCGTCACCGTCCAGCCCGCCGGCAAGGGCGCGATGCCGTTCGAGGACTTTTCCCGCGGCCGGCGGCTCGAACCGGGCACCCGCCTCGCCTGATGCCGCGCTACAAGCTCGTCGTCGAGTATGACGGTACCGCCTTCGCCGGCTGGCAGCGCCAGGCCGCCGACCGCTCGGTGCAGCAGGCGCTGGAGGAGGCGATTGCCCGCTTCACCGGCGGGCCGGTGCGGGTGCACTGCGCCGGGCGCACCGATGCGGGGGTCCATGCCACGCATCAGGTGGTCCATCTCGACCTCGACACCCCGTGGCGCACCGACACCGTGCGCGACGCCGCCAATGCCCATCTCCGTCCGGAGCCGGTGGCGGTGATCTCGGCCGCCGCGGTGAGCCCGGATTTCGACGCCCGCCATTCGGCGATCAAGCGCCATTACCGCTACCGCATCCTCAACCGCCGCTCGCCGCCGGCGCTCACCCGCGGCTTCGTCTGGCACGTGCCCTGGGCCCTCGATGCCGGGCTGATGCACGAGGCGGCGCAGCTGATGCTCGGCCGGCACGACTTCTCCGCCTTCCGGGCGGCGGAATGCCAGGCCAACAGCCCGGTCCGCACCCTCGACCGGCTCGACGTGACGCGGGAGGGCGAGGAGATCGTCGTCGTCACCGCCGCCCGCTCGTTCCTGCACCATCAGGTGCGCGGCATGGTCGGCACGCTGATGCTCGCCGGCGGCGGCCGGCTGACGCCGCAGGGCGTGCGCGACGTGCTCGATTCCCGCGACCGCACCCGCTGCGGGCCGCTCGCCCCCTCGGGCGGGCTGACGCTGACCGGGGTGGATTATCCGGCGGATGTCGGCTGATCACACCAGGGCGTGCGCCCCGCCGGCCAAGCCGGCGACCAGCGCGAAGCAGGCGAGCGTGACCATCACCGCGACCGGGCCGGGCAGGCCGAGGATCGCCCGGGCGGCGCGGGCATGGAGCCACAGCACCACCACCAGGAAGGCGCTCGCCTCGAGCGCCGCGAGGTCCGGCGTGGCGAGGCCGAGGAGCAGCAGGCAACCCGGCAGCGTCAGGGCGAGAAGGCCCGCCGCCAGGCACCAGTTGGTGACGACCACGAAGGGCACGTAGGCCCGGGTGCGGCCGAGGCGGCGCAGGACCGCGATCATCGCCAGCGGCACCGCGAGGAAGCCCGCCAGCAGCCCGGCGACCACGGACGCAGTGATGTGGTCGAGCTGGAACGGCGCCGTGCCGGCCCCGCGCTCCAGGAACAACGCCACCGTGACCGCCGGCGCGGTGAGCCAGATCGCCCCGAAGGAGCGCCAGAAGCCGCGCTCGCTGACGTCGAAGTGGCGCAACGCATCCGGCCGGCGGCCGATCAGCCCGGCCGTGCCACGCAGGGACCGGGTCACCTCGTCAGCGCTCACGAACATCGGCGGCCTCTTGAAAGTCGAGGCCGCCAGATTCAACTTTCGTCTAAGGCCGGTCAAGCCTGACGCTGCGTCGCAGCATCGCCCGGGAAATAGGCGTCCAGCACCCGGCCGACGATCGCCGCCAGCCGGTCGAGATCCGCGATCGCCACCCGCTCGTCGACCTGGTGCATCGTCTGCCCGACGAGGCCGAACTCGATCACCGGGCAGGCGTCCTTGATGAAGCGCGCATCCGAGGTGCCGCCGGTGGTCGAGAGGGCGGGCCGGCGGCCGGTCTCGGCGTGGATCGCATCGGCGACCTGCTCCACGAAGGCGTCGGGCTGGGTGAGGAAGGCAACGGAGTTGGTCGGGCGCACGGTGAGGCTGTAGCGCACGTCGTTGCCGGCGGCGGCGGCCAGGCGCCGTTCCAGCTCGGCGGCCAGGGTCGCGGGCGTCCAGAGGTCGTTGAAGCGGATGTTGAACGTCGCCCGCGCCTCGGCCGGGATCACGTTGGTCGCCGGGTTGCCGACATCCATCGTGGTGAATGCGAGGTTCGAGGCGTCGAAATGCCCGGTCCCGGTATCGAGCGGCTCGGCGAGGAGCCCTTGCGCCAGGCGCAGCAGGCCGGGAATCGGGTTCTCGGCCCGGTGCGGATAGGCGACGTGGCCCTGCATGCCGTGCACGGTCAGGTCGGCCGTGAGCGAGCCGCGCCGGCCGATCTTGATCATCTCGCCGAGGGTGTCGGGATTGGTCGGCTCGCCGAGCAGGCAGTGGCTGAACCGCTCGCCCTTCGCCCGCGCCCAGTCGAGGAGCTTGACGGTGCCGTTCACCGCCGGCCCCTCCTCGTCGCCGGTGATCAGGAAGGCGATGGCGCCGCCGAAATCCGGCCCGCGCCGCTCCAGGAAGGCCAGCACCGCCGCCACCATGCTGGCGATGCCGCCCTTCATGTCGACGGCCCCGCGGCCGAACAGCTCCCCGCCTTCGATCACGGCGCCGAACGGGTCGTGGCGCCAGGCCGAGGCGTCACCCGGCGGCACCACGTCGGTGTGGCCGGCAAAGAGCAGGCACGGCCCCTCGCCGAGGCGGGCATAGAGGTTCTCGATGTCCGGGGTCCCCGGCTCCGAGAAGACCGGGCGCTCGACCGTGAAGCCGGCCGCGGCCAGGATCTCCGCCAGATAGGCGAGCGCCCCGCCCTCGTGCGGCGTGACGGAGGGGCAGCGGATCAGCCCCTGGGCCAGGGACAACGGAGTATGGCTCAGGGGAGAGCGGGAATCGGTCACGGGCACATCCGCACGACGTCGAGGAACGGGTGGCCGCGAGCCGTAGCGCCGAACGGTACGGATGAGAACCATGCGCCCGATGGGCCTTCCCCGCGCCCGGCCTCTCGCTTAAATCACACCGGATGACCGCGCTCAGCCCCGACGAGATCGAACGCTACGCCCGCCACATCGTGCTGCGGGAGGTCGGCGGCCCCGGACAGCTCCGCCTCAAGGCGGCCCGCGTGCTGGTGATCGGCGCCGGCGGCCTCGGCGCGCCGCTGATCCAGTACCTGGCGGCGGCCGGCATCGGCACGATCGGGATCGTCGACGACGACACGGTTTCGCTCTCGAACCTCCAGCGCCAGGTGATCCACGGCACGCCCGATCTCGGCCGGCCGAAGGTCGAGAGCGCGGCCCACGCCGTCGCCCGGCTCAACCCGCATGTCCGGGTCGAGACCCACGCCACCCGGCTCACCCCCGAGAACGCCGAAGGACTGATCGGGAGTTACGATCTCGTCGCCGACGGGTCGGATAATTTTGCCACCCGCTACGCCGTCTCGGATGCCTGCTACCGCGCCCGCCGGCCGCTGGTGACCGCGGCGCTCGGCCAGTTCGACGGCTCGCTCACCACCATCCGGGCCCACGAGGCCGGGCCGGACGGGCAGCCGAACCCGACCTATCGCTGCCTCTTCCCGAGCCCGCCGCCGGCCGGCGCGGTGCCGACCTGCGCGGAAGCCGGCGTGCTCGGCGCGCTCGCCGGCCTGATGGGCTCGCTGATGGCGCTCGAGGTGATCCGCGCCATCGCGGGTTTCGGCGAGCCGCTGGTCGGCCGCCTTCTGATGGTCGACGCCCGGTCCCTCCGTTTCGAGACGTTGTCCTATGCCTGGGACCCGGGCAACCCGTTGAGCGGGACGGACCTGTAAGACCCGCCCCGCATCGAGACCTGATCACGCCGCCCGGATCTCGCCCAGGAAGCCGTCGACCTCCTGCTTGACGGTCAGGGACTGCGTCGCCAGGTCGGCGGCGGCCGAGAGCACCTGCGAGGCGGCGCCGCCGGTCTCGTCGGCCAGCGACAGCACGCGGGCGACGCTCGACGAGACGTCCTGGGTGCCGCGGGCCGCCTCGGTCGCATTCCGCGAAATCTCCGCGGTCGCGGCGGTCTGCTCCACCACCGTGGCGGCGATGGCGCCGCTGATCTCGTTGAGCGCCGCGATCGTGCCGCTGATCTGCCGGATGGCGGCGCTGGCCCGATCGGTGGCGGACTGGATCGCCGTGATCTGCCCGCCGATCTCCTCGGTCGCCCGCGCCGTCTGGCCGGCGAGTTCCTTCACCTCGGCGGCCACCACGGCGAAGCCGCGGCCGGCATCGCCCGCCCGCGCCGCCTCGATCGTGGCGTTGAGGGCCAGCAGGTTGGTCTGGCTGGCGATGGCCGAGATCGTGGTGACGGCAGCGCCGATCTGGGTCGCGGCGGTGCCGAGGCTCGCCATCACGGCGTTGGTGGCGTCCGCCTCGGTCGCGGCATGGCCGGCGACCTCCCGCGAATGGACCACCTGGCGCTCGATCTCGCGCAGCGAGGCCACCATCTCCTCGGCCGCCGCCGCCACGGTCTGGACGTTGGCCGAGGTCTCCTCGGCGGCGGCGCTGGAGGCGACCGCCTGGGCGTTGGTGCCGTCGGCGACCTGGGTCATCGTGCGGGCAGTCGCATCGAGTTCGGATGCGGCCGAGGTGACGATCTCGAGGGAGCCGGCGACCCGCCGCTGGAAGGCGGTGATGAGCGCGTCGACCCGGTCGGCGCGGCGCTGGCGGGCGGAGGCTTGCGCGTCCCGATCGGCCTCGAGGGCGAGGCGCTCCACCGCATTGCGGCGAAACACCTCGACGGCCCGGGCCATCTCGCCCATCTCGTCGGTGGCGTCCTGCGACGGCACCGTGATGGCGGTCTCGCCCGCGGCCAGGCGGCTCATCGCCCGGGTCATGCCGGAGATCGGGCGGGTGATGCTGCGGCCGATCAGGAAGGCCAGGGCGGCGCTGATCGCCAGGATGAGCGCCAGCAGCGCGACCTGCACCTGCTTCGTCGAACTCATCGTGGCGCCGCTGCGCGCGGCGATCTCCTGAAGCGCCGCATCCAGCCTGCCCCGGACCTCCATGCCCGAGGCGACCAGGGCCTCCGTCTTGGCCTTCAGGACCTGCTCGTAGAACGCCTCGCTGTCGAGCATCGCGGAGGCCGCCGCCGTGATGTGCCGGTTGAGGCGATGCAGGGCCTCGTCGAGGGTGCCGAGATCCCGCAGCTGCGCCGGGGAGAGGCTCAGCCCCTTCAGCTTGGCGATCGTCGCCTCGGCGCTGGTGAAGTTCGCCGCCGAGAGGGCGCGGGTCTTCGGATCGGTGGTCGCCAGGAAGCGCCAGTTCATGACGCGGAACAGCAACAGGGTCCGCTCGATCTCCACCGCCTGGGCCAAGAGGGCGTCGTCGCTGCCGGACCGGAGCTGGGCGACGAGCGCACCCGACGCCTTGGTCAGGTCGTCACCCGAGGTATAGACCCCCGCCTTGTTCTCGCGGATCTGGGTGCCGAGCGCGATCAGCTTCGGCAGATCGGCGGCGAGACGGTTCGACTGGTCGCGCAGGTCGGCATAGAGCGCACGCCGCTCCTCCGACAGGGCCCGTTGCACCAGACCTTCGGCGAGCTGCGTCACAGCCGACAGACTGGACTGCATCCCGGTGGCGGCTTCCGGAGTCGGCGTCGTCCGGAACTTCAGGCTCTGGGCCAGGAAGCGGTCGGTCAGGCCGTTCAGCGTATACAGCTCGCGCGCAGCCTGTTCGATCTGGGCCTTGTACCGGAACGTGTCGTCGAGGCTACCGGTCTGCCGGTAGGCGAACCCGCCCATCACGGCCGCCAGGAGCGCCAGGAGCGTGAAGCCGCCATACAGGCGTGCACGCATGTGAAGTTGCATCGAATCGCTCGTCTACCTGAATATATCCATGGTGGACGTTGCGGCACATTTCGGAAATTTCCGTAAACATTTTTGCTTTTACAAATTATGAGTATTTTTTCCTAAAACAATCATCTCGCAGTAGCTCATTACGTGTCAGAGCAATTCGCCAAACAAGCGTGACACGGACGGATGATCAACGCTCACGTCGCGAAACTTTCATCCGCTCCGCCGGTGCGCGAAATCTACTTGTGTTGCTGCATTGTGACTCACATGCGGCTCATAGACCGCGCGAGGGTGAGAATCCCGGTCCCATGGCCAGGGCAGGCACCGGGATGTCCCCCGCGGAAGGGGTACACCAACGGTCGTCGAACACGACCTTTGATCCGATGCTCGATTGTCCGCCAAACCTCTGGTTCTGAATGGAAAATTTGAAATGGGTCAACGGCCTGCTGCGTCAGCATCGCGGGCCATTGGAATGCTTCGAAGCGGCAGCGCGCAACGAGGGCACCGAACCCCACCGACGATCCGCTATGTCTCCGGAGCGACGGACGGCAGGTCCCGCACTGGGCCGCGCCTCGGCACCACCGGACCATCGCGCCCTCGGGCCCGGTCCGGCACCGCAGGCTCCGTCAGCGTCCGGGCGGCAGCGGCGGCAGGGCGGCCAAGCCCTGCTCGACCTTGTCGAGGCAGCACTTCTTGAACTTCTTGCCGCTGCCGCAGGGGCACGGGTCGTTGCGGCCGACGGTGCGGTAGGGATTGCGCTCGGGGATCGGGACGCCGTCGTCGTCGAGATCGGGCAGATGGTCGTAGGCGCCCTCACGGGTGTAATCGAGCGCGCCGACCAGGTCGTCGAGATAGTCGATCAGCAGATCGTCGAAGCGCTCGCGGCTCTTCGGCCGCAGGCGGGCCTCCTTCAGAGTCTCCTGCACCGTCTCCCAGTCGACGACGGTGCCGGCATTGCGGCCGTCCTTGCGCGCCGCCTTCAAGCGGGGGGCGAGGTCGTCGAAGCCGAGCAGCGAGACCGCATCCTCCCAGCCCTGCCAGACCTCCTCGGCCTCGGGCGGGGCCAGACGCTCGTGGTCGAAGCGCACCAGGAACGCCTTCACCATCTCGCGGTCGATGCGCCCATCCGCGGTCAGCAGGGCAAGCGCATGGAAGAGCTGCATCCGCGCGATGCCGACCGGCGCCTCGCCGGCGATGGCGGCGAGCAGGCGCTCGGCCTCGCCGTCGAAGCTGGCGGCGACGAGGCTCGCGAGGGTGTTCGGGTAATCCTCCCCGAGCGCTGCCGAGATCGCGTCGTCGTCGCGGCGCAGAAGGCGCATCAGGGCGGCATGGATGCGGGTGTCGCGGGCCGAGGCGAGGACGTGGAGGCCCCAGAACAGCAGGGTCCGCTCGGGCTCGGTCAGCGCCTCGGCCTCGCCGTCGGCGGCCCGGTCGAGGAGCGCCAGCACCGGCTCGGCAATCGAAGCCGGCGCCGCCCGCGCCCGCTCCAGGGCCTCCTCGGGCAGGTAGGTCGCCACCGAGAGTTCCCGGATCAGATCGGTCTCCGCCACGCCTGCCTCCTCGTTCCGTGTTTCCGGCGACGCGCACCGCGCCGCCGGTCCATTCAGGGTCAGCCCCGCAGGGTCGCGCCGGTCTTGCGCGTCACCTCGGCGACGATCTTCTGGCTCACCGCCTCGATCTCGGCATCGGTGAGGGTGCGCTCGGTCGGCTGGAGCCGGACCGCCACGGCGACGGACTTCTGGTCCTCGCCGATGCCGGCGCCCTCGTAGACGTCGAACACCTCGATCCCCGTGACGAGATTGCGCTCGGCACTTTGCGCCGCCTTCAGGATGTCGCCCGCCGAGACGGTGCGGGCCACCACGAAGGCGAAGTCGCGGGTCAGCGGCTGGAAGTCGGGCAGGCTCGCGGCCGGCTTCATCTTGGTCGGCCGGTGCTTCGGCAGCGGCAGGGCATCGAGGGTGATCTCGCTGACCACCACCGGGCCCTTGATGTCGAGGGCCTTGAGCACCCGCGGGTGCAGCTCGCCGAAGAACCCGACTGGGTTGCGCGGCCCGAACTGGAGCGTGCCGGAGCGACCGGGATGCAGCCAGTCCGGGCCGCCGGCCACGACCTGGAGCCCGCCGGTCGGCACGCCGAGGGCGGTGAGCAGCGCCAGCGCATCGGCCTTGGCCTCGAAGGCATCGACCGGGCGGGCGGCGCCGTCCCAGTGCCGGCCGGCGCCGCCATGGCGGGCGGAGCCACGGCGCAAAGCCGCCGCCTTGGTGGTCTGGCCCTCGGGCTGGTCCGAGGCGAAGCACTGCCCGACCTCGAACAGGGCGACGTCGCCCATGCCACGGTCGGCATTGCGCTGCGCGGCGCGGGCGAGGCCCGGCACCAGGCTCGGGCGCATGTCCGACAGGTCGGCGGCGATGGGGTTGGCGAGCGCCAGTTCGGGCTTGCCGCCGCCGAACAGGGTGGCGTCGTCATGCGCGATGAACGACCAGGTCACCGCCTCGACGAGGCCACGGGCCGCGCATTCGCGCTTGGCCTGCCGGGTGCGCTTCTGCATCACCGTCAGGACCGGGCGGATGACGGTCGCCTCGATCCGCGGGAGCGGTTTGGGCTCGATCCGGTCGAGGCCGGCGATCCGCACGATCTCCTCGACGAGGTCGGCCTTGCCCTCGACGTCGGGCCGCCAGGACGGCGGGAGCACCTTGGCCCGGTCGCCGGAGCCGGCGACGTGGAAGCCCAGCGACTCCAGCGTCACCTTCATCTCCGGCCGCGGCAGGTCGAGGCCGGACAGCCGGCGCACCTCGGTCCACGGGAAGTCGATGATGCGGTCGGTGTCCGGCACCTCGCCCGACACGGAGGCCTGGCTCGGGGTGCCGCCGCAGAGATCGAGCACCAGTTTCGTCGCGAGATCCAGACCCGGCAGGGCGAAGGCCGGGTCGACCCCGCGCTCGAAGCGGTAGCGGGCATCGGTCACGATGCCGAGGCGGCGCCCGGTGCGGGCGATGGTGAGCGGGTCCCACAGGGCCGATTCGATCAGCACGTCGGTCGTGCCCTCGTCGCAGCCCGAATGCTCCCCCCCCATGATGCCGGCGATCGATTCGACACCGCTCTCGTCGGCGATGACGATCGTGCCGTCGTCGAGCCGGTAGGTCCGTCCGTCGAGGGCCACGATCTCCTCACCGTCGCGGGCGCGGCGCACCGTGAGGTGGCCCGTCACCTTGGCGGCGTCGAAGACGTGGAGCGGCCGGCCGCGGTCGAAGGTGACGTAGTTGGTGATGTCGACGAGCGCATTGATCGGCCGCAGGCCGATCGCGGTCAGGCGCCGGCGCATCCATTCGGGCGACGGCCCGTTCTTGACGCCGCGCACCAGCCGCAAGCCGAAGAGCGGGCAGAGATGCGCGTCCTCAGGCAGGACGTCGCGGGTGACGGCGACCGGGCAGGCCCCCTCCCCCTTCACCGGGGTCAGCTGCTCGCGCCGCAGGGTGCCGATGCCGGCTGCCGCGAGATCGCGGGCGATGCCGTGGATGCCGGTGCAGTCGGGCCGGTTCGGCGTGAGGTTGATCTCGATCGCCGGATCGTCGAGGCCGGCGAAGGCCGCGAAGGACTGGCCGACCGGCGCATCGGCGGGCAGATCGAGGATGCCGTCATGGTCATCCGACAGGCCGAGCTCGGACCCTGAGCACAACATGCCGCGGCTCTCGACGCCGCGGATCACGCCCACCGACAGGGTGATGTTCTTGCCCGGCACGTAGGTGCCGGGCGGCGCGAACACGGTTTTCATGCCGGCCCGCGCGTTCGGCGCGCCGCAGACCACCTGCACGGGCGCACCCTCGCCGGTCTCGACGGTGCAGACCCGCAGCCGGTCGGCATTGGGGTGCTGCTCGGCGGTGAGCACGGCGGCGATGCGGTAGGCCGCGAGATCCGCGGCCTTGTCCTCGACGCGCTCGACCTCCAGCCCGATGCGGGTCAGCGTCTCGACGATCAGGTCGAGGGAGGCGTCTGTGTCGAGGTGGTCCTTGAGCCAGGAGAGGGTGAATTTCATGGGGCTAAACCTCTCGGCTCAGGCGAGCCGGGCCTTGGTGATGGGAAGGACGGCCAGGCGGCGGCACTGGTCGTCGTCGAGGGATTCGAGGTCGGCGACCGCCTGCTTCGCGCGGGCCACGACGTTGCGAGTCGCATCGCGATGAATGGTCAGGCCGGGCGGGCTGTAATCCGCCTGATGCCGGCGATCCTGGAGGTAGGCGAAGGCTGCGCTGATCTCGACGACGATCGGGCCGAGTTCGGGTGCCTCCCGCCCGGCCAGGCGCCTCCGGATCTGGCCGTGGTCGATGAGCCGGTAGACTGGCTCCGTCAGCGCCGGGTCTCGCCGCCAGAGGCTAGAGCATTTTCCGACGAAGTGGATACCGGTTCGTCGTAGAAAATGCGGCAAAATCAAACAGCGAGAGAAGCTTCGCGATTGCAACGCGATCGTGAAGCGCTCTAGCGCGCGCGTGCACACGAAGTAGAGCCCGTGGAACACGGCGTAATAGGCACTGCTGATGGCACGGCGCATCGCGGCCTTTTGCAGGTTGCGGCGCCCGCGCTGCTCGGCGAGCATGTCGGCGACAACGAGAAGATCGTAGACGAGAGGATTGCCGAGTCGCGCCATTACGCATTCACTTCCGAATCCCGATCATCCATTTCCCGATCATCCATTTCCCGATCATCGTCGTCGTCATCGCCGAAGATCTCGTCATCTGGGTAATCGACATCGAGACAGGGGAAGTGCTCTTCCCCTTTCTCGCGCAGGGCAAGCCAGAGAGCCGCGTTGGCGGCATTGGACTCCTGACCCTCGGTCACGCCCGAGCCAGGCTTCATGTGCGCGACGACGAACAGCGAGGGCTCGTCGGACTGGTCACAGCCCGGACGCCCCTCGACCCGCTCGTAGCCGGAAGCGGCGAGATGACGGGTCAGGATCTCGTCGGCGATCGTCGTGATCTCGTCCACGGTCATGATGCGCCTCGCGCAAGCGTCTCTCAGGAAGCGTCCGTCAGCCGGTCAGGCCGCCGACCAGGCTCGGGATGTCGAGGGGCCGGAAGCCGTAATGCTCGAGCCAGCGGACATCCGCCTCGAAGAACGGGCGCAGGTCCGGCATCCCGTATTTGAGCATCGCGATCCGGTCGATGCCCATGCCCCAGGCGAAGCCCTGGACAGAATCCGGGTCGAGGCCGCAATTCCGCAGCACGTTCGGGTGGACCATGCCGCAGCCGAGGATCTCGAGCCAATCGTCGCCCTCGCCGAAGCGGATCTCGCCGCCTTTGCGCGAGCACTGGATGTCGACCTCGGCCGAGGGCTCGGTGAAGGGGAAGAAGGACGGCCGGAAGCGCATCTTGACGCTGTCGACCTCGAAGAACGCCTTGCAGAATTCCTCCAGGATCCACTTCAGGTGCGCGATGTTCGCCTGGCGATCGATCACCAGGCCCTCGACCTGGTGGAACATCGGGGTGTGGGTCTGGTCGGAATCGTGCCGGTAGGTGCGCCCCGGGCAGATCACCCGGATCGGCGGCTGCACGGAGCGCATGGTGCGGACTTGCACCGGCGAGGTGTGGGTGCGCAGGAGCTTGCGCTTGCCGTCCCGGTCGGGCCGCAGGAAGAAGGTGTCGTGCATCTCCCGGGCCGGATGGCCCTCGGGGAAGTTGAGCGCGGTGAAGTTCAGCTCGTCGGTCTCGACGTCCGGGCCTTCCGCGATCGAGAAGCCCATATCGCCGAAGATCGCCGTGATCTCGTCCATCACCTGGGTGATCGGGTGGATGCGGCCGCGGGTTTCGGGGCCCTCGCGCACCGGGAGCGTCACGTCGATGCGCTCGGCCGCGAGACGCGCCGTCAGCGCCGCCTCGGCCAGGGTGTCGCGCCGCGCCTGGATCGCGCCCTGGACCCGGTCGCGCAGGCCATTGATCAGCGGGCCCTGCTCCTTGCGGACCTCGGGGCTCATGCTCCCCAAGGTTTTCAGCAGCTCGGAGACGGCCCCCTTCTTGCCGAGGGCCGCGACGCGCACGCCTTCGAGCGCGGCCTCGTCGGCGGCGCCAGTCACCTGGGCGAGGAGATCGGTTTCGAGGCGGGTGAGATCGGTCATGGTCTGCTCAATCGGGGCTCAGGCGATGCCCTGCAACGCGCCGCCTGCTCCGTCAACCCGGGCCGGGGGCGGTGTCGGCGCGGCGGCGGACCTAACCCGGATCTGCCGCAGGCCCGCGCCGGCGGGAGGCGCGCGCCTCCCGCGCCTCCGCCGCGGGCGAGGCAATGCCGTGGCGGGCGAGCGCCGCCTTCAGGAGCGCGGCGGTCTCGGGCCGCCGCGTCAGGCAGCGCGAGGTCGGCCCCGCGACGACGATCGAGAGGCGGCGATCGCCGAGCGGGAGCGGCAGGGCCACGCCGGCGAGGTCGGCAATGTACTCGGACGCGCTCTGGTGATAACCGCGCTCCCCCGCCTCGGTCAGCTCGTGCTCCACCGTGTCCACGCTCATCGGCGTCGTGTCCGAGAAGCGCTCGAACGCGATCCGGCGGTAGACCGCCTGCCGGGCCGCCGGGGGGTACTGGGCGAGGATCGCCCGCCCGGCGGAGCTGGCATGGATCGGCACCCGGTCGCCGACCCGGGCGTGGTAGCGCACCTGATGCCGGGACTCCGCCACGGCGAGGAACAGGGCATGCACCCCGGTCAGGGTGCCGATCGCCGTGGTCTCCCCGGTGGCCGCCGCCACGTCGGCCACGAGGTCGCCGACGACGTCCGGGAGGGGCTCGGCCTCCGCCACGGCCTGGGCGAGCGTCAGCCAGCGCGGCGTCGGATAATATCCCGCCCGCGGCCGCGGCTCGTAGAGGTAGCCCTTCTCGACGAGGGTGCCGACGAGGTTGAACGTGCTCGATCGCGGCCAGCCGAGTCCGTCGGAGATCTCCGCGAGGGTCGCCGGGCGGCGCCGCTCGGCGAAGTACTCCATCAGTTCGAGAACGTTGGCCGCCTGCTTGACCTGCATCTGTCCCGTCGCCCCGTACCCGCACGCGGCGTGATCGGCCCTGCCGCCCGGCTCCGCAGGGCCGCAAGCTAGCGCTCGCCGCCCGCCCGCACCACAGGCCCGCCCCTTGCGGCGGATCGCTTGACAAATTCACTATTGGAACTGCAAAATTCTCATACAAGAATTTTTGGCGTCGCAACGATCGGCGCCGATGATGCGAGCAGCCGCGAGATGCCGGTTCGCCGCAGGGAGGAAAGCATGCCGCTCCGCCGTACCCTCGGTACCCTCGGTACCCTCGCGTTCGCCGCCGGAACGCTGCTCGCGTCCACGGCTCTGGCGCAGATCCCGGTGAAGATCGGCGTCCTCGCCGACATGTCCGGGATCTTCTCGGACATCGGCGGCGCCGGCGCCGCCGAGGCGACCAGGATGGCGGTCGAGGATTTCGCCAAGCTGCCGGAGGGGAAGGACCTGAAGGTCGAGGTCGTCGCCGCCGACGCGCAGAACAAGCCCGACGTGTCGAGCGCCATCGCGCGCAAGTGGTTCGACTCGGACGGCGTGGACGCCGTCGTCGACATGCCGACGAGCGCGATCTCCCTCGCCCTGGCGCCGCTCGTGCGCGAGAAGAACAAGGTCGCGCTGTTCACTGCCTCCGGCTCCTCGGACCTGACTGGCAAGTCCTGCACGCCGAACTCCGTCCACTGGACCTACGATACCTGGGCGCTCGCCCATGGCACCGCCGAGGCGATCACGCGGGCCGGCGGCAAGTCCTGGTACTTCATCACCGCCGACTTCGCCCTCGGCCACGCGCTCGAGCGCGACGCCGGCGCGGTGGTCAAGGCTGAGGGCGGCCGGGTGGCCGGAACCGTGCGCCATCCCACCGACGCGAAGGATTTCTCGTCCTTCCTGCTCCAGGCCCAGGCGTCCCAGGCGCAGGTGATCGGCCTGACCAATGCCGGCGGCGACACGATCAACGCCATCAAGCAGGCCGCCGAGTTCGGCATCGTGCAGAGCGGGCAGCAGCTCGCCGGCATGCTGCTGTTCCTCTCGGACATCCACTCCCTCGGCCTGCGCACCGCGCAGGGCCTGCGCCTGACGACCGGGTTCTACTGGGACCTGAACGACGGGACGCGGGCCTTCGGCGAGCGCTTCGCCGCGCGCAACAACGGCCGCTACCCGACCATGAACCAGGCCGGGGCCTATTCCGCCACGCTGGCCTTCCTGAGGGCGGTCGCGACGCTGGGCTCGGCCAAGGACGGGGCGGCGGTAGTGAGCGCGATGCGCGACGCCGGCACCTTCGACGATCCGCTGTTCGGCAAGACCTCGCTGCGCGCGGACGGCCGCGTGCTGCACGACATGATGCTCGTCGAGGTCAAGAAGCCGGACGAATCGAAGAAGCCCTACGACTACTACAAGGTCCTGGCCACCATCCCGGGCGCGGAGGCTTTCCGTCCCCTCAAGGACGGCGGATGCCCGTTCGTGAAGTAGCGGGCGCCGCCCCGACGGCATCGACGCAAGCTAAGGACACGACGACCATGCGACTGGCAAACAAGCTCGTGGTGGTGACGGCCGCGGCCTCCGGGATGGGACGCGCCGGCGTGGAGCTCTTCCTGCGCGAGGGCGCGCGGGTCGCGGCCATCGACGTGAACGCCGAGGGGCTCGCGCGGCTCTCCGCCGACATGGCGGCGCAGGGCCATGACGTCGCGACGGTGCGGGCCGACCTCTCGCAGCCCGAGGAGATGCGGGGCTCGATCCACGAGGCGGCGGCCGTGCTCGGCGGGATCGACGTGCTGTGGGCCCATGCCGGCATCCCCGGGCCCGGCGGCATCGAGAACCTCGACGTCTCGGCCTACCGGCTCGCCATCGACCTCAACGTCACCTCGGCGGCCCTCGCCGCCGGCGAGGCGATCGGGCACATGCGCCGGCGTGGCGGCGGTTCGATCGTGTTCACCGCCTCCGTCTCGGGCCTCGTCGGCTCGATGTGGAGCCCGATCTACTCGGCCGCCAAGTTCGCGGTGGTCGGGCTGACGAAGTCCCTCGCCCAGACCTTCGCCCCCGACAACGTCCGGGTGAACGTCATCTGCCCGGGCCTCGCCGAGACGCCGATGAAGCTCGGCTTTACGGGCCGTTCGGGCGATCCGGCCGAGGCCGCCGCCGCCGAGGCGCGCATGGTCTCCGCGGTGCCGATGGGGCGCCTGTGCCGGCCGGAGGAGGCCGCCCATGCAGTGCTCTGGCTCGCCTCGGACGATGCCTCCTACGTGACGGGCGTGGCCCTCCCCGTCGATGGCGGCTTCACGGCGCGGTGAGCGCCGGGGCCCGCGCACGAGAAGGAGAAGCGCCATGCCGGGTCCGCTCGCGGGCATCAAGGTCGTCGACCTGAGCACGGTCGTTGCGGGGCCCTTCGCCACGCAGATCCTCGCCGAGCTCGGCGCCGAGATCCTCAAGGTCGAGGGACCGGGCGGCGACATCCTGCGCGCGCCGGGCCCGGCCCGCTCGCCCGGCATGGGGGCGGCGTTCCTCAACTGCAACCGCGGCAAGGACAGCGTCGTCCTCGACCTGAAGCAGGAGGCGGGCCGCGCCCGGCTCGACGACCTCGTCCGGGGTGCCGACATCCTCGTCCACAACATGCGGATGAAGGCCGCCGCCCGGCTCGGCCTCGACGACGCGCGCCTGCGCACGATCAATCCGGGGCTGATCACCTGCGCCATTGTCGGCTTCGGCCAGGACGGGCCCTACCGGGACCGCCCGGCCTACGACGACATCGTCCAGGCGGCGTCGGGCTGGGCCGATCTCGAGCGGCGGGCCGGGGGCGAGCCCCGCTACGCGCCGACCATCGCGGCCGACAAGACCGCGTCGCTCTACGTCACCACCGCGATCAGCGCCGCCCTGTTCCACCGCGCCCGCACGGGAGAGGGACAGGCGATCGAGGTGCCGATGTTCGAGTCCATGGTGTCGTTCCTCGCCGTCGAGCACCTCGCCGGCCTCACCTTCCGGCCGCCCCTCGGCCCGTCCGGCTATGCGCGCCTCCTCTCGAAGCACCGCCGGCCCTACCCGACCCGCGACGGCCACATCGCGGTCCTGCCCTACAACGCGAGCCACTGGCGCGCGGTCTTTAGCGCCGCCGGCCGCGAGGATTGGGCGCAGGAAGCGGCGCTCGGCTCCGATGCCGCCCGCGCCGCGATGATCGACACCCTCTACGAGCGCCTCGCCGGCTGCCTCGCGCAGGACACGACGGAGGCGTGGCTCTCGCGCCTCGCCCCCCTCGACGTGCCCTGCACGCGGGTCAACCGGATCGAGGACCTGCTCGACGACCCCCACCTCGCGGCCACCGGCTTCTTCGAGGCGATCGACCATCCGACGGAGGGAGCGCTCCTGGCGACGCGACCGCCGGTCCGGTTCTCGCGCACGCCCTGCGGCGCGACGCGGCCCGCGCCGCCCCTGGATTCGGGCAAGCCCTGAGGCCGGCATCCGGAGGGCGCGGGGCCGCCGCGGCATCACCGCGTCGCGAACTTGATGCTGATCGCGGCCTTGGCCGTCAGGCCGGGGCTCGGCAGCAGGTTGAGGTACTGCGTGTAGCGCTTGTCGAAGGCGTTCTGCACGATGACGTCGGCGCGGATGCGATCGTCGATGCGGTAGGAGGCGAAGACGTCCACGAGCGCGTAGGCCTTCGTTGCCAGGATCGTGGTGCCGGCCGGCACGTCGCGGCGGCTGTCGACGAATGTCAGGCGACTTCCGACCGTGACGCGCTCGTCGAGGAACCGCAGCCCGAGCGTCGCGCTGATCCGATCCGGCGGCACGGTCAGCAGCGTCTCGCGGGTCGCCTTGTTGCGCCCGTCGGTATGCGTGGCGGCGAGCGAGACGAAACCCCCGCCCCAGTCATACGCGCCTTCGATCTCGACACCCGACAGCTCGGCCTGCGCGATGTTGAGGTACTGGAGCGATTGCACCGGGATCACGCACGGAAACCGCCCGGGGAGCCGCGCGCAGATCGACGCCGGTATGCCGGGTATGGCCGGGGCGAAATAGGTCGGGCCGACCGACGAGATGGTGATGTAATCGTCGACGATAGTGTTGAAGACGTTGAGCTTGGCTCTCAGAACGTCTCCTGGCTGGAGCACGTCGCCGTATTTCAGGTTGATGCCGCCCTCGACGGTGTGGGCCACCTCCGGCCGGAGCGTCGGATTGGGCAGGATGGTGAAGGCCGGGAACGGATGGATGCCCTGCACCAGCGTCTCGGTGATCGACGGCGCGCGATAGCCTTCGGCGTAGGTGGCGTAGAACTCGATGCCGGCGAACGGCGACACGCCGACGGTGAATTTGGGCGACAGGCGGTCGCCGCTCGATCGGTAGGCGCCGCCGGAGAGGTCGTAGCGATCGTAGCGCAGCGCGCCGATCACGCGGAGCCAGGAGGCGTAGCGCATCTCGTCCTGGACGAATGCGCCCGCGAGGTTGCGCTCTCCCGAGGGGGTGAAGGCGGATCCGAAGCCACCGGCCCGGTCCGTCGTCCTGACGCTGTCGAAGACCATGTCCCCGCCGAGCGTCAGGGCATGGCTCACGCCCCAGGTGTCGAAACGGGCGGTGTTGTGGATGTCGAACCCCGACGTGTCGATATCGTAGTTGATCTGGTTGCCCGCCCGCACGCCGAGATTGCCGTAGAGGCCGCTCGCCGTGTCGCTCAAGAAGGTCAGGGTGTTGTGCGTCGTGGTGTAGTAGCCCTTGGCACTGAGATCGATCAGCGGCACGTCCGGGCGGGCGAACCGGTAGCCAAGGGTGTAGGTGTCGGCCTGGACGGCGTTGGCGAAGCGGGCGCCGGCGTTGCTGGAGCCGTTATTGGCGAAGTCGACGTTCTGGATCAGGGCCGTGCCGCTGATCTCGTGGCCGTCGGCGGGCCGGACGTTGAACTTGGCGAGGCCCGAGGTCAGTTCGTTGCCGGTGTCGCGCACCAGGTTACCGAGGCCGTCGCGGTAGGGCGTGTTGTTGCGGTAGACGAACTGCCCGAAGACGTCGGCGGCGGTGCCGATGCGCGCGCCCAGAGCCGTCGAGTTGAGGAATCTCTGCCCGTTGGTGCCGAACCCCCATTTCTGCACCGCGCCGGCCGTCTCGTCCGGCGTCAGGATGTCGTCGATCGAGCACGTGCGGAAGGCCAGCACGCCGCCGATCGCGCCCGAGCCGTAGATGGTCGAGGTGGGGCCCCGCGTGATGTCGATGCCGCCGACAAGTTCCGGGTCGAGGTAGAACACGCCGTTGGCGCTGTGCCCGGAGGTCTGGAAGTCCTGGCGCGCGCCGTCGACCAGCACGTTGACCCGCCCGAAATCCTGCAGACCGCGGATGTTGATGGCCTGGGCCGGGTCGTTCTGGTTCTCCTGCGTCGTCACGCCCGGCACGTCGCGCAGCACCTCGGACAGCCGGCTCGGCTGGAGACGCCGAATCTGCTCGCGCGTCACCACGCTCGTGCCCGACAGGGCGTCGATCGCCGATTCTGCGGTCTTCGTGGATGTCACCGTGACGGTGTCGAGGGCGATCGGCGCCTCCGGCGGAGGAGCCGCCGGTGGCGGGGCCGCGATCTGCGCGTGGGCGGATCCGAGGGTGAGGAGCGAGACACCGACCAGGAGACCGGGGCGGCACGACAGGATGGGACGGCGGGAGATCATCACCAGTTCCGCGAGGCAGGGCGCAACGTCGAGAAGTTGGCTGGCTGGCGGAGGGCTGGCTGGCTGAGGCTCGTCATGCGAGCCCGATCGCCTCGGCGTCAATGCGTGAGAAGAAGAACCGGATTGTTACAGCTCGAAGTTACGATGGCGCGCATTCATAAGCATTCCAGAGAGATCGTCTAACCTGTCGTCGAGTTGCCTTGGGGCAACACGCGAGTCGGCAGGATGAAGGGCTTGCCGCCTGGCGGAACCCGTCCGACGGGCCATCGCACGCCGAAGACCTCGGCGATCAGGTCGTCGCGCAGGATCGCATCGGGGGCGCCGCGCGCCACGAGCCGGCCGCCGTCGAGCACCAGCAAGGTGTCGGCATAGACGGCCGCGAGATTGAGGTCGTGCAGGATCGCCACGACGCCCACCCCCGTGCGACGCAGATCGTCCACGGCGTCGAGGATCGCGCTCTGGTGGCGCAGGTCGAGGCTCGCCGTCGGCTCGTCGAGGAACAGCACCTGTCCCGCGGCGACCGTGCGGCCGGCGGCCAGCTGGCAGAGCACCCGCGCGAATTGCACGCGGGCCTGCTCGCCGCCCGAGAGGCCGGGATAGGCGCGCTCGGCAAGGTGCAGGATATCGGCCTGCTTCAGGGCCTGCACCAGGATCGTCTCCCGGTCGCGGCGGGTCAGGCCCCGGCCGATCCCGTCGAGGCCGATCCGCGCCACCTCGGCGACCGCGAACGGGAAGGCGACGCGGGCCTGCTGGGGCAGAACGGCGCGCAAGGTCGCGAGACGCCAGGCCGGGATCCCGGCGACCGGCTCCCCGGCATAGGCCACGCTGCCCGCTGTCGGGCGCAGCTCGCCGCAGAGGAGACGCAGCAGGGTGGACTTGCCGGCGCCGTTCGGCCCGATCATCACCTGCAGCGTGCCGGGCTCGACCGTCAGCGAGAGGCCCTGGACGAGGATCTTCCCGTCCGCCGCGAAGCCGAGGTCGCGGCCAATGAGGAGCGGCGGCTCAGCCATCGAAGCCTCTCTGTCCGGAGAGCAGCAGCCACAGGAAGACGGGCGCCCCGACGAGCGCGGTGACGATCCCGATCGGCAGCTCCGCCGGGGCCACGACGAGGCGCGCCGCGACGTCGGCCAGGACGAGCAGCGCGCCGCCCAGCAGCGCGGCGGCGGGCAGGAGGCGGCGGTGGTCGGGGCCGATCGCGAGACGCAGCGCGTGCGGCACCACGAGACCGACGAACCCGATGACGCCGGCCGCGGCGACCCCCGCGCCGACCGCCACGGCAACGAGCAGGATCGCCGCGCGCTTGAGGCGCTCGACCGGAATGCCGAGGTGGAAAGCCTCCGCCTCGCCGAGGACCAGGGCATTGAGGCCGCGCCCCAGGAAGGGCACCGCGGCGAGGACCGGCAGGATCGCCGGAGCCGTCGCCGCGACCTTGGTCCAGCTGGCGCCCCCGAGGCTGCCGAGCGACCAGAAGGTGAGGTCGCGCAGCTGCCGGTCGTTGCTGGCGAAGACCAGGAGACCGGTCATCGCCCCGGTGAGCGCTCCGAGGGCGATGCCGGCCAGGAGCATCGTCGTCACCGAGGTCCGCCCGGACCGGGTCGCGACGAGGGTGAGGCCGAGCGTCGCGGCGAGCCCGCCCAGGAACGCCCCGGCCGGCAGGACCGCGTAGGGCAGAGGCCCCGGGAGGCCGAGGCTCCGCAGAACGCCGTCGCCCAGCACGATGATGGTGGCCGCCGCGAGGCCCGCCCCGGCCGAGACCCCGACGAGAGCCGGGTCGGCCAGGGGGTTGCGGAACAGCCCCTGCATCAGCGCGCCGGAGACCGCGAGGCCTGCTCCGACCATCAGGCCGAGGAGGGTGCGGGGCAGGCGGATGTTGAGGATGACGAGAGCGTCGCGCGCGGAAGCCGGATCGGCACTCGCATGCGCCACCAGGTTCACAATCCGTGACGGCGGGATCGGGACCGCCCCGACGCCGACGGAAAGGACGGCAACCGCGGCGACCAGCAGGGTGAGACCGGCAAAGATCAGGCCGCTCCGCCGCCGTGCCCGCATCGGCGCATGCGCCTCAGTCACGGGGCAGGTCGGGGTAGATCGCCTGCATCAGGTCCCGCGCGGCGTCCGGGGTGCGCGGGCCGAACCCGAGAAGGGTGAGGCCGTCCATCGCCACGAGGGCGCGCCGGGCGGCGGCCGGGGTCTGGCCAAGCGCCGTGCCGGGCGCGAAGACGCCGTCCGGGCTCGGCGCGTCGGTCCCGTTCTGCATCATCACCACGGCATCGGGCGCCGCGGCGAGGATGGCCTCGTCGCCGATCGGCTTGTAGCCGTCGAAGCCCGTCACGGCATTGTCGATCCCGGCGAGCGCCAGGATGCCGTCGGCGGAGCTGCCGCGCCCGCCGGCCATCATGCGGCCGTTCGCGACGGACAGGATCACCAGGGCCCTGGCCCGCCGGCCGATCCGAGCCCGGGCTCGCGCCAGCTCGGCGAACCGGGCGCCGACCTCCGCCGCCAGCCTCTCGGCCGCCGGCGCGAGTCCGGCGAGGTGGCCGACGGTCAGGATCTTGTCGAGGACGCCCTCGGGCGTCGGCGGCTCCCTGACGAGCGACACCGGGACGCCTGCCTCCCGCACCAGGGCGAGCACCTCCGGCGGTCCGGCGCCCTCCGCCGCGATGACGAGATCCGGGCCGAGGGAGAGCAGCCCCTCGGCCGACAAGGCCCGCAGGTAGCCGACATTCGGCTTCTCGCGCAGGACGTTCGCCGGGAAGAGGCTCGTCGTATCGACGGCCACGACACGTTCGGCGGCACCGAGCCGGTAGAGGATCTCGGTGACGGCGCCACCGAGCGAGGCGATGCGGGCCGCCGGCTCGGCCGCTCGCGAAACCCCGGGAACGACGCCGATAACGGCGCCGGCGAGGAGGGCGCGGCGGCTCCAGAGCCGCGGAGTGGAACAGTCGGTCATTTCGTGAGGATCAACTTGTTGTTGGCGGTGATCCGGAGCCGGTAATGCTCGCCGGCATGCACAATCGTCACCTCACGGGCCCCATGCATCAGGACGGTCGAGGCGATCGTCGCGGGCAGCTCCGACCGCCGGTCGCGTGCCAAACCGTCACGATCACCGCTGTTGCCGGCGGCGACGTCCTCTCGTTTTGTCATGGCGTAGACTTTGAGGCGTTCCGCATGTTTGAAATATTCTATTTCGAACATGGGAAATTGATGACAACCCGTCCTAGGAGATCGTTCTCCGCTGCGCAAGACGCGCTGCATCGGAGCGGTCGACGCGACGCGCTCTGAGAATCCGTTTGGAGAGCCCCCGGAATACGAAATATGGTGCTGAACCGACGGTTTCTGCACGACAGATTGGGCCCCGCCCCCCTTTCCAATCGGGCACTCAGATCGCCTCGGTACAATCCGCTCAGACTGGCTTTCAGGATGAGGTCAAGGATGGGACGGAACGGCGCTCCAGACCGACCCTCCTGTCGTGGACCGTGTTGCAAGGCGATCGCGCGATGCGCGCGTGTCACTCGACGATGCTGGGGAGGTTGTCGATCCGGTCAGGACCAGCGACCGATGCCTCGTTCGCGTCTGGTCGGGATCGTCCGTCTCACGCCACGCGGCCCCGGTCCGATGCCGCCGGAGAATGGCCGTGCCGGTCCGGCGCAGATCCTGCGTGGTATCTGGCATTTTGGCCGGCCGGCTTCGATCGGCGGCTCCGTGATCCGCCATGCCTGCGCGCCGCCGAATTCATTTCCTGACGCAGCGTGCGCGGCGACACATCGCGCCGGTTGCTGCGCCCGTAAAGTCCAATCATCGCTACACGGGCAGGGCGACGACGCCAGACTAGAGCATTTTCCGACGAAGTGGATACCGGTTCGTCGTAGAAAATGCGGCAAAATCAAACAGCTAGAGAAGCTTCGCGATTGCAACGCGATCGTGAAGCGCTCTAGCCTGCACCAGGAGCCAGACTATGACATGAGAACCCGCATGTCTGCTGTCGTCACCGCGCCTGGGGCACCGCCAGCCGGCAGAACTGTTCGGTCAAGCAGTACAGCCAGACATCAGGCGGGTGCCGCGGCCAACGGAAACCTGACGATGGGCGAGACGACGCTTTTGCGCGCCGTGTCTGACGGCAGGATCGGTGGTCTGGCCGGTGGCCTGGCCATGACGGTGGTCGGTCCCGCCAACGCCCTGATGGGCCCGTAACGCAAACGAAAGAGGCCCTGGAATGCCGCCTGTTTGCTTTGCAAATCAAAGATATAACGTCAAATATAAAATTTATAGACTCTGATTTTGTAGCGTTAATTGCAAAACCAAATTATCATCCCACGATACCATCGCGATCATTTCCCATAAAACTCCAACTTATCGAGTAGCGTAGTCCGAACTCGAGCTGGCGGCGTTGCTGAACCAAGAGGATGGTTAACATTCAGACTTCGTTCAGTGCGCCGATAGCAGATTAGGTCCAACGAACACGACGAGCCGCCCGCAGATATCCTCCATATGGAGGATGCGTACCAGTTCCGGAACGGCTCTGACGCAGTCAAACGCTCGTATCGGCGTAGCATAGCGTTCACGCGCATCGGGTCCGGCGCGCCAAGCGGCCCCATCCCCATCCATTCCATCATGCCGGCACCGCGGGTGCCGTCGCAGGAGGCTATCATGAAGAAGACGATGTTCGCGATCGTGTCGGCCGTCGCCATGCTGGCGGCCGCGCCCCAGGCCATTGCCGGTGGCATCGCCGGCCACGGCGGAATGGGCGGCGGCGGGTATTACAATGGGAACGGCGGGGCCGGCGGCGGCGGCGGCGATGCCATGAGCGGTGGGCGCGGCGGCAATGGCGGCCGGGGCGGCTCGGG
>NZ_LABX01000500.1 GCF_001043915.1 Methylobacterium aquaticum
CGACTGAACCAGTCGACCCGGAGATTGGCGTTCGACTATTGTGTCCCGGCCAAACCGCTCACCCGCCAGATCACCTTCCCCACATCGTCCGACACCAGCAGCGACCAGGTCCTGTCCAGGATCACGCCGACGGGCCGCCCCTGCGCCCTCTCGTCGGCATCGAGGAAGCCGGTCAAGGCGTCCACCGGCTGGCCGGCGGGATTGCCGTCCTTGAAGGGGACGTAGATCACCTTGTAGCCGCTCTTCGGGCGGCGGTTCCATGAGCCGTGCTGAGCCACGAAGAGGCCGCCTGTCCACGCCGCCGGCAGGGTCGAGCCGTGGGAGAAGGCGATGCCGAGCGACGCGGTATGGGTGCCGACCGCGTAGTCCGGCGCGATGGCCTTGGCGACGAGGTCGGGCTTCTGCGGCTGGACCCGCTCGTCCACGCGCTTGCCCCAATAGCTGTAGGGCCAGCCATAAAAGCCGCCCTCCTTCACCGAGGTGACGTAATCGGGCACGAGGTCGCTGCCGATCTCGTCGCGCTCGTTGACCGCGGTCCAGAGGGCACCGCCGGTGGGCTCGAAGGCGAGGCCGTTGGGGTTGCGCAGGCCGGTGGCGAATGCACGCATCTGCTTCGTGGCAAGGGTGTATTCCCAGATCGCGGCGCGGCCCGTCTCCTTGTCGAGGCCGTTCTCGCCGACATTGCTGTT
>NZ_LABX01000501.1 GCF_001043915.1 Methylobacterium aquaticum
TTCCTAGATCTCCACCACGAGGCCGCCGTCGAACGCAGGGTTCTCCCGCCCGTCGGCCCACGTGCCGTCCCGCCGCTGGTGAGAGGTGTCGTGCCCTCTCGGGTTGGCCACGACACGGGTCCGACCCACGACGTAGTCGGCGCTCCGATGCACGTGCCCGTGGATCCAGATGTCGGGCGCGCCCGCCCCCTCCATGAGGGCCGACAGGTCGCTGGCGTAGGCCGCGTCGATCGTCTCGCGGACCTCCCCGTGCAGGAGGGAGCGCGCGTTCGGGGCATGGTGGGTGACCACGATCCTTGGGCCGTCCCACTCCGCCGCAAGGGCTTCCTCAACCCTCGCGCGGTGCCGGGCGTGGAGCGCGGCCGCCTCCTGCGGACGGAACGCGGCGGGAACCCCTGCCGCGTCGCGCGTTTGGATCCGCCGGTGATCCCTCATCCCCGTGTGCCGGTCGCCGCATGCCGCCATGGCCGCCGCCCGGGTGCCCTCCCCGCCGATCCTGTAATCGGACCACAGCGTCGCCCCGATAATCTGGACCCGACCCAGGTTCAGGACCTGGCCGAGGTCGAGAAGGCGGAT
>NZ_LABX01000502.1 GCF_001043915.1 Methylobacterium aquaticum
CATCCTGCCCGAGAACCTGACCGAGATCGCCGAGACCGGCACCGGCGGAGAGGGAGGCCGGGGCCGGCCCCGCTCTTAGACACAAATTTCGGCCCCCCGAAGGCACCGGAAGCGCCAGTGCCCATGTCTCACTTACAAAAAACAAGGGGCGGGAAGAAAAGCCCAACGCCGGATCGTCACACCAACGGGAGTGGCGGCCGCGATGATCGGTCCCGCTCATTCGAATTCCGCGGACTTGGTAAGCAATGCCTTAACCCTACCGGAACGGCCTCGGTCGTCCCGGGACGGAACGGCGCGACGGGAACGCGGGCGCTGCCATGAGCTGGGCCCTGTCATGAGCCGGACCTGGCATCTCGGCTTCGGCCTCGCCCTCACCGCGCTGGCCCGCTACGTCGACGCCCTCCGGATCATCCGACTGGGCGGCCTGTACACCTCGTTCATGAGTGGCAACACGACCCAGTGCGCCGTGGCGATGGGGCACGACACGCCCCTCCTGGCGATCCTGCCGGCCCTTCTCATCTTCGCCTTTTTCCTCGGAAGCCTGTGCGGGGGAGGGCTCTCGGCCCTGACCCCGGCCCGGTGGAGCACCCCGGTGCTCCTCGGCTTCGAGACCGTCCTGGTATCCGGCGCCTATCTCACGGCGGTGGAGGACAAAAAAAAAAAAAAAGAATCCTAAAGCACAGTACACGTGAAAAGAAGTGACGACGAAGAGGATTACAGACCAGGCAGATGCCTAGCCAATAAACAACGTCGCTGGTCGATACAT
The DNA here is from genome assembly GCF_001043915.1 of Methylobacterium aquaticum. Lineage (GTDB taxonomy): Bacteria > Pseudomonadota > Alphaproteobacteria > Rhizobiales > Beijerinckiaceae > Methylobacterium > Methylobacterium aquaticum. The sequence goes on from NZ_LABX01000502.1 coordinate 767, forward strand.
TAGACAGCGATTCTAGATATCACAA
>NZ_LABX01000503.1 GCF_001043915.1 Methylobacterium aquaticum
GTAGCGGTCGGCCGCCGCCTCGCGGCTGGTGATCCGCAGCCTCGGCGGCAGGCCAGCGCCGCCGCGATAGCCCGAGCGCGCCGACACGAAATCGACCACACCCGCACCGCTAACCTCGATCTCACCCCCCTCGATGCCCGTATTCTGCACGTCCCAGCCAGTTGCATGATAGGCGACAGCTGTCTCGTAGCAGCCGTTTGCGAATAGATGCACCTGAGGAAGATAGCTGTCGATCAGTTCGATACCGCATCGGGCAAACCGAGGCGTAGACACGAGAGACGCAGCACGGGTTGCGCCTCCTTGCTGACTTGTTCTGACATAGGATCCCTTGCGGATAATCGGCAAGAAAATGTTATTAGTCTGTACAACAGCTTCCCAATTTCCGCCATTGACCTGTGCTTGACCCTGGTCAGGATGATCACATTCAGAATACGTCTCTACACTGAACATCGACCCCTGAAAGAGGTATCCTGCGGCGGCCGGACGGGCGCGACTGTCGACGCGGAGCGCAATGCCGTTTGATATTTCAGGCGTTGCGTTGCCGTTGATGCGGCTGATCGGGGAGAACCGCCCCTCAATGTAGATCGCCGTTTTCTCATCTAACGTCAAATGAAACAGACCACGGTTCCAGTTGGGGTCTGCGGCGATAACCTCCAGGCCGTTCGGGCCGAAATAGACCTGCGTCCCCGTGACAAAGGACCCTACGCCAGGGATCGTCACATCCTCAGTGATCGTGTACGTGTCGCCGTACGCGCCCTGGCCGACAAAAGGCCAATCAGTCCTCCCATCGGGTGGAAAGTATTTGTTGGTCGCGCCATTTGCATTTGTCGTTGTAAATCGACGCTCTGTGATCCTTCCATCAGGCGTGATCGTGCCTTGCG
>NZ_LABX01000504.1 GCF_001043915.1 Methylobacterium aquaticum
GTCTGCGACCGGATCGCGATGGTCTTGATGTTGAGGACGATGTCGGTGACATCCTCACGCACGCCGGGAATCGACGAGAATTCGTGAAGTACCCCGTCGATCTGCACCGAGGTCACGGCCGCGCCCTGGAGCGACGACAGGAGAACCCGGCGCAGGGAGTTGCCGAGGGTAGTGCCGAAGCCGCGCTCGAGGGGCTCGGCAACGACGGTGGCGACCCGCTTGGGGTCATGCCCGGTCGAAACCTGGAGCTTGTTCGGCTTGATGAGCTCTTGCCAGTTCTTCTGTATGACCACGGTCCTACCTCTCGCACTTCCGACACGAGCCACTGCAGTGGTCGGTCCTTGAGCCCTTCCCGTGCATCGCCTTGCACGGCTCGGTCTCGAAAATCATGTGCCCGCGACGCAGCGGGCGGTTAGTGGGCCGCGACCCAGAGTTCCGGGACGAAGCTGTAGGCTCCGCCCTCACGCGCCACGTAGCCGAGCGCCGGGAATTCCAGATGGCCCCCGGTGACGAAGGTTCTCTCGCTCGAGACCTCGTCCAGCATCCGCTTGCGCACCGCCCTCGCCTCGTCGGGATCGACGTCGAAGACCATCGTGGCCTCCGGACGCTTGAACTGGATCGCCGGCAGATGGACGATATCCGCCCACATCAGGAGGGACGCCGAGCCCACGAGACGGA
>NZ_LABX01000505.1 GCF_001043915.1 Methylobacterium aquaticum
CTGCCGGTCTTCACCTGGACCGGGATTTACGCCGGCGTGAATGCCGGTGCGGCCTTCTCCGGTTCGGAACAGCCGCGATACACCGAAGGCCGGGGCTTCGTCGGGCTCAACCCCGGCGTCCTCGACGGCTTCCGGAAGTCGCGTGAGCAGACCGGCTTCGTCGGCGGCGGGCAGATCGGCTACAATTATCAGGTTGGGGGCATCGTCCTCGGGGCGGAGGCGGACTTCCAGTATGCCGGCCTCGACCGCCGTCGCACGGGAACCGGTGCGCTGACGAACTTGGCACCCGGCCACACGGACACCGACATCCTGACGTCGCGGACACGCATCGAGACGCTCGGCACGGTGCGCGGTCGGATCGGCTTCCTGCCGACGGAGCGGTTGATGGTCTATGCCACCGGCGGCCTCGCTTATGGCGACGTCAGAATGCGCACGGCCTACACGGACACTGGCACCGGTCCCTTTTTCCCCGGCGGCATCAACGTGATTCCGTATTCCGGCGCGCGCTCGTCTATGCAAGTCGGCTATGTCGCCGGCGGCGGCATCGAGTATGCGATCACCGATCGCCTCAGTGCCAAGATCGAGGGCCTCTACGGCGACCTCGGCCGTTCCAGTGTGACCGCCCGCTACACCGGCACCGGTAGCAAAAAAAAACAAATCCGGCAACGACAAGTTCCCGACTGATTCCCTTAGAGCGCACGACATCCGCTTCGCGCACGCGACGGGCGGCAACGAGCGCACGGGGGCCGAGCACTCACTACCCCTGATGT
>NZ_LABX01000506.1 GCF_001043915.1 Methylobacterium aquaticum
AAATCGAACTGCGCATATGCATGTGCCGCCCGATCAGGATGTTCTCGATCACGGTCATGCCGGGAAAGATGTGCGTTCCCTGAAACGTCCGCGCCAATCCGGATCGCGCGATTTGATGGACGCTTCGGCCGACCATCTGCTCACCATCGAACACGATGCGGCCCTGCTGCGGTCGATAGAAGCCGCTCATACAGTTCATCAGCGAGGTTTTGCCGGCGCCGTTGGGGCCGATAACCGCAATGAGCTCGTCGGGCCTGATCTCGATCGAGACTTCGTTCAGGGCGACAACGCCGCCGAACGACATTCGCAGACGGTCTGCGGTCAGCATCGGCCGCATACCGCTCACGTTGGGCTCCGCATGGGTCGCCGCTTCGGCGCTCATGTCTCCTCCGTAGTCGCGCAGTCGTTCAAAGCGCGCGCGTAGTTATTTTCGTTGCGTTATGACCAATCAGGCATAATACTTACTTGCAAGTCAAATAGATTTTTGACGCTTTTCATGCGACCAATTCACGGCGTGAACGAATGCTGGGCGACCCCAATCTTGCTGTGCAACTCCGCACCCAGCTCAAATTGCCCGTTCTGGTTGGGCCGATGTTTCTCGTATCGGGTCCCGACCTTGTCATCGC
>NZ_LABX01000507.1 GCF_001043915.1 Methylobacterium aquaticum
ATCACCGGCCGCAACGGGCAGGGCAAATCCAGCGTCCTCGACGCGATCTGGTGGGCGCTCGCCGGCACGTCGCACATTCAGGCCGTGCCGATCCGCAAGGGCGAGAACGAGGCGCGCATCCGCCTGGACCTCGGAGAGATTAAGGTCACGCGCACGTTCAAACGCCAGGAGGACGGCACCTTCCCCACGAAGATCCTCGTCGAAAGCGCTGACGGCGCCCGCTATCCGTCGCCGCAGCGGATGCTCGACAGTCTCCTCGGCGCTCGGTCGTTCGATCCGCTTGCCTTCACCCGCATGGACGGGAAGGATCAGCTCGAGGCTCTCAAGCGCTTCGTCCCCGGTGTCGACTTCGACGCGATCGACAAGGCGAACAAGGCCGACTTCACCAAGCGCACCGATGTGAACCGCGAGGCGCGCACCCTGCGCTCGCAGGCTGCCGGCATCAGCCTGCCGGAGGACGCCCCGTCGGAGCGGATCGACGATGCGGCCCTCGTCGCCAAAATGCAGCAGGCTGGCGAGCACAACGCCCTCGTGGAGCGCCGCCGAGCGAACCGAGAGGCCTTCATCGCTGA
>NZ_LABX01000508.1 GCF_001043915.1 Methylobacterium aquaticum
GTCACTTTTACCGTCGCCATCACGATCCCTTTCCCATTTCACAGTCGGCGCGACGATGTCTGCGCCGGCTTGAGAGGAGAGTTGGCAACGTGAGCCGGGACGGTCAAGGCGTAAGATGCCGAGGGCGGGACAGCCGTTCGATTCTCTCATGCATCCTCCCCCGCTCTTGCTCCGCTCTTGCACGAGCCCACCCGGAGGCCTGTCCTGTGCATGATTCCCGTTGCCCCTCGCCAAAGCCGTCGCTTCGCCCCATCTCCCACCGTGACCGGCAACCCATAAGGCGAGCGTCCGAGCACGCATGCCCATGAAGAGCCGGTGCCAAACGGGCCAGGCCGCCATCCGGCGATCGAGCCCCGAACCAGGCCGAGAGCCGGTCCTCTCGACGCCGGCCATGGAGGATATCACCACGTGACGCGCATCTCTCCGACCTTGCTTGCCTCCTTCGCCGCCCTGAGCCTCGGCACCGGTGCGTTCGCTCAGGATGGCAAATCCGGAACGCCTCAACCGAGGATCGGAGGCGAGGCCTTCGCAGCGCCCCAGAACGAGGCCACGGGCGGAGAGCCGGCCGAGACGGCACCCGCCAACACCACCTACAAACCCCTGCTGCCCAACCAGACCCGCGCTCCGAAGCCCCTCGAGGCCACCAAGGTTCAGAGCACCGTCGTCGCCAAGGGCCTCGACAGCCCCTGGGCCATGGAGTTTCTGCCGGATAGCCGCATGCTGGTGACGGAGAAGGGCGGAAAGCTGCGCATCGTCGCCAAGGACGGCACGGTCGGCCAGCCCAT
>NZ_LABX01000509.1 GCF_001043915.1 Methylobacterium aquaticum
ATGAACGCGGATTTAGCGCACTTGCGCCGGTTCTCCCTCAGCCCCTGTAAAGCATACCCCTACCGCATCGCACGGTTCGCCACCGACGGGCGCGACCAACAATTGTTTATGACATGCCGTCGTGATTAGGGACTGGCCCGGCCAGATTGAACGGCCAAGCTTCTTCTCCCCACGGGACAGATCGATCCATGGCCGACCTCTTCAAACCCGTCGCCCTGACGGGGAATGCCGTCGTGGACAGCCTTATCATCGGCGGGGCCTGGAACGCCGCGACCCTGACCTACGGGTTCAAGGCGCAGGATATCGATGCGAACGGGATCGATGATTTCGACGAAGGCGATTGGAAGGCGTTCTACAAAGAGATCTACGACAGCGTCAGTAACTTCGCGGCGGTCGATTTCGTCGAGGGGACGGTGGAGCAGGCTCAGCTGATCCAGCGGCTCGATGTGGGCGGAGGCGGCGAATCCGGTACGCCCTCCCCGGGCGTGACCTCGCTGGAAACCGCGGTGGGTATCAACCCGGACAGTGTGAAAGGGGCCGCCGACGTGGTTCGCCTCGGCACCTATTCCGAAACCTGGATCCACGAGATCGGTCACAGCCTGGGCCTCGGCCACCCCCATGACGGAGAGAACGGCAAGCTGCCGGGCGTCGTCAAGCCTGGTGATTTCGGCACCGGCAACCTCAATTCCCAGATCTATACGGTGATGGGCTACACTTTCGCATTCTGGGGCGAGGACAACCCGTTCACCC
>NZ_LABX01000051.1 GCF_001043915.1 Methylobacterium aquaticum
TCTGGCGTGGCATCGACAATTCGAGATGGGTCAACGGCCCCGTCGATCCCGGGCCTGCCCGAAATCGAATCGATGCGTCAGCATCTTGGGCCGTTGGTATCATGAGCCCGCGCGGTGGAGCCGGAGGCTCCAGACGCTTGCGCGAACCCGAAATCCGCGTTGCGTGGCCATCGATCGGATTTCGTCTGGTACCAACGGCTAATCCCATCGGTCCAAGATGCTGACGCATCGGGCCGATGGGTCATCTCGAATTGTCGATGCCAAGACAGCGGCTTGGCGAAAATTCGAGAAGGGACCCAAAGGCCGTTTCCAACGACCGTTGGTATGACATCCTTCGCCGAAGCGGTGACCGTTGCGGCGAAGGAAGCGCAACAGCGGCTTACTCGGCCTCGGGCTCGATCTTCTCCAGGCCGCCAATGTGGCGCTGGGCGTAGAGCGGCAGGCCGACTTGGCGGATCAGCTCGAGCTGAGTCTCCAGGAAGTCGATATGGCCTTCCTCGTCGGCGGCCAGATCCTCGAAGAGAAGCTTCGAGACGCGGTCGTTGATCGATTCGCTGTACTGCGCGGCTTCGAGGTAGAGGCTGCGCGCCTCGACCTCGGCGGCGAGATCGCACTCGATGATCTCCTGGACGTTCTGCCCGATCCGCAGCGGGTCAAGTTCCTGTAGGTTCGGGAAGCCGTCGAGGAACAGGATCCGATCGATAAAGCGATCGGCGTGGTTCATCTCTTCGATCGATTCCTTGCGCCAGAACTTGGCGAGATCGATATAGCCCCAGTCATTCAGCATCCGGAAATGGAGCCAGTACTGGCTCACCGCGGTCAACTCGCTGCGCAGTCCGCGGTTGAGGTACTCGATGACCTTGGCGTCACCCTTCATTGCTCGATCTCCCGTATCGATCGTCCATCGGACCGAGCAGATGCCGGCCCAATCGCGCCCTAGCTATCAGCGAACGTTCCGCAGGGCCACACCAGCCAGGCCCAGACAGGCCGGGAATAGCCTCTTGCACTGTCCGACCGCTCGGCGATGGCGGCGTCGCTCCGGCTCCACCACGCGGGGTGGTGCAGGCGGGCTGATGATGGCGATCACATGTCGAGGCACGCGAAGGCATCGAGGTCGAGAGCATGGCCGGCCCTGTCGCGCTTGGCTGTCAGGTAGCGGATGTTCTCCGGCGTGATCCGGCCGAGCGCCCGCTGGGTCTCGACCACGACGAGCCCCGCGGCCTCCAGACTTGCGGCCTTCTCGGGATTGTTGCTCAGGAGCCGGACGGCGGTGACGCCGAGCGCCTTCAGCATGGCGGCGGCGAAGTCGAACCGGCGCTGATCGAGGCCGAAGCCGAGGGCCTCGTCGGCCTCGTAGGTGTCGAGCCCCCGCGCCTGGAGATCGTAGGCGCGGATCTTGTTGGCGAGCCCGTTCCCGCGACCCTCCTGGTCGAGATAGAGCACGATGCCGCCGCCATGCTGCGCCATCCAGCCGGCGGTGCCGCGCAGCTGGTCCCCGCAATCGCATTTGAGTGAGCCGAACAGGTCGCCAGTGAGGCAGGCCGAGTGCAGCCGCACCGCCACCGGCTGCGACAGGTCCGGCCGGCCGATCACCACCGCCACCTGATCACGCAGGCCCTCGCCGCCGCGGAAGACCACGAACTCGCTGTCCGGGGCGCTCGCCAGCGGCACCGGGGCCCGGCTGACCGGCCGCAGGGAGGCCGCCTTCCGGCCCGGATAGGCGGCCACCGCCGCCGCCCCGATCGTGAGGGTGCCGGGAGGCGCGGCCTCGCCCGGCACCACCAGCACTGCCGGGAGCACCTGCGCGAGCGCCATCAGCGCGAGGGCCGCCTCGTCGCCGGGCGAGGCCGGCGCCACGGGGGCATCGATCCGCCCGTCGAGGCGGAGCGCCAGGGCCTCGATCCGGGCCGGATCGATCGTCGGGAGAGCGACCGCGCCGGCCTCGTGCCGGTCGGCCAGGCCGAGGCGGCGCAGGCGCGGCGCCGGCAGGACGAGGCGCGCGCCGGTCCCGGCGAGGGCCGTGAGGGCGGCGGCCATGTTCCTGTCGAGATCGTCGCCGAGGGCCTCGACCGACAGTGCGAGCACCGGGTCCGCGCCGCGCAGGGAGACCGGCCGCCCGGCACGGATCTCCGCCAGCGCCCGTTCGACGTCGATCTGTTCCTGCATCTGTTCGCGGCCCGCGGCCGGGTCTAGACTGCTGCTACTCTGCATCGTGACCGACATCATCGACCCTGAGAGAGATGGCCCCGGCGCGGTCGCGATGGGCCGGGTGCCTGGACGTGGTGAGAATCTTGGAGGAGAACCGCGGAGGCGGCTGACGCCACGATCCGGGACCAGACGACACGTGACATGTCCTGCCCGGCTCTGCCATCGATCCCGCCGTCTACGTGTCGCGCCTTTGCAGGGTTGTCCATACACCCCAGGGGTGCCGTGTGTCCCCGTCGTTTCTCTGGTCCCCTGCCGCTCCTCGTTCCTAACTGTGAGGTCGCATGACGCCGCGCCATTATGCTCCATCCCAGAAGGTGCTGCACTGGGCCGTCGCCGCCCTGATCGTCGCCCTGGTGCCGATCGCCCTGGCGATGGCCAACCTGCCCGACGGCGACCTGAAGAACGCGCTCTACGAGTGGCACAAGTCGTTCGGGCTCACCGTGCTGGCCCTGGCCCTGGCGCGGCTCCTGGTGCGCGCCGCCCGCGGCGCTCCGCCTCTGGTGGCCAGCCTGCCCGCCTGGCAGGGCCGGGCGGCCCATGCCTCCCACCTCGCGCTCTATGCCCTGATCGTGGTGGTCCCAATGCTCGGCTGGGCCGGCACCTCGGCCTGCTGCGCGCCGGTGATGCTGTACTTCACCCTGCCCCTCACCCTGCCGATCTCCGGCGGGATGCCGGTCGGCGAGGCGATCCTCCGGGTGCATCAGGTCGCGGCCTTCGCGCTGGTCGCCCTGGTGGTGCTGCACGCGGCGGCGGCCCTGCACCACCACCTGGTGCGGCGCGACGGGACCCTGCGGCGGATGCTGCCGGGGCGGGCGGAGTAGGCCGGCCGCTCCGGGATGCAGGATCCTGCCACGTCGAACGAGGAGGCGCGGTTCCGGGCCGTTGGGCCGCCCGCTATGACGACGGCATCGTGAAGTGTATCGGCCGTCCCGCCGGAATGGCCGCAAGCACGATCGGCGGAACGGTCCGCACCACGGCCTCGTTCAAGCCCAGCTCGACGAAGTTCTCGTAGGTCTTGATGGCATACTTACGGATGTTGATCGACGGATCACCGAAGATCAAATAGATCTCGCCGGTTTCGCTGTCGCTCACTAGGCACGTGCCGGGGCTGAGGTCCGGGCCTTCGGCAACGCTGTCCAGATCCGGAAGGTGGTCGAAGTTCACGCCGGGCCTGAACAACGCATCATAGACTTGCGCGCTGGTCACGTAGTGCCGCAACCCGTTGAATACCAGCCATGTCTGTGTCTTTTCCTCATTGATGAGGCGTCGACCATTGAGATCCGGACGGATGGACTTCACAATACGAACTCCGACTTGCAACGGACTGGCAAATGCCATAACAATCGCGCCGCGTGATTGCAAGCCGGATCTGCCCTGCTGATCGCCTGTCATTGCAGTATCGCGCATCGAGACGCGCAAGCAAGATTTGGTATTCATATCCGCATCATCCGCAATGTTGCATTGTGAATGACTGAGGCGGGCGCGGACATCGCCGGTTGCGAATGTCGCGGCCGTCGACAATACCTTATCGGATCGTCTTGGCGGGCATGGAACATTCCTTAGAGTCCGTTGGGAAAGCCCCCTCAGCATACGAAATGTGGTGCCCGATGGGCAGATTGGGCGCCACATGGTGCGTCTGGAGACCCCTTGTCCAACGGACTCTTAGGGTCCTGTTTGGAGTCCTGTTTGATCGCAGATTTTTGCCGCCGAACCGGTGACCGCTTCGGCGAAATCTGCTTGGAGCATTTTCCGACGAAGTGGATACCGGTTCGTCGCAGAAAATGCGGCAAAATCAAAGAGCTAGAGAAGCTTCGCGATGGCAACGCGATCGTGAAGCGCTCTAGGCGCTGGCCAGCCGCGCCCGCACCAGTTCATCGAGGGACTCGCCCCCGGCGATCTTGTATCCGGCTAGTCCCGCCGCATGGGCGGCGGCCACATCGTGGTCCTGGTCGCCGACCAGGAAGCTCCTCGCCGTGTCGACGGGCCAGTGGCTCAGCAGATCCAAGATCATGCCCGGGGCGGGCTTGCGCCAGTCCGACGGGCGTGCATAGGCCAGCACCGTGCCGTCCGGATGGTAGGGGCAATACCGGAAGGCGTCGATATGGGCGCCGATCGTCCGCAGCTCCGCCTGCATGAAGGCGTGCAGCCGGTTGACGGCCGCCTCGTCGTAGAATCCCCGTGCGACCCCGGCCTGGTTCGTCACCACGAACACGAAGACGCCGGCATCGTTCAGGGTCTTGACCGCCTCCTGGGCGCCGGGCAGCCAGCAGAACCGCTCGATCTCACCGACATAGTGGCGATCCTCGTTCAGGACGCCGTCGCGGTCGAGAAAGACCGCCGGCCGGCGCTGGGCCGCTGGGATCGCGTGCTGGGCCCGCTCGAAATCGCTCGGGATCCCGATGTCGATGAAGAAGCCGTCATAGCGCCGGCCGGCAATCCGGCCCGTCTCGGCCAGCGGAGCGAGGCCGTTCGCCTCGAGCGAGCAGGATGGCGACAGGGCGTCGACCAGGTCCCGGCGGACCACGTAGATCCCGCCATTGACGAGGCCGGGGGCGGAGGATCCGGTCTTCTCCGCGAAACGCCGCACGCGTGGGCCGTCCACCGTCACGGTGCCGTAGCGCGCCGCATCCTCCACCTCCCGCAGGGCCAGGACCGCGAGGTCATCCGGCTCGAGCCGGGTCGCCAGGTCGAGGAGGTTGACGTCGAACCAGCTATCGCCGTTGAACAGGAAGAACACCGGGTCGAGATGGTCGCGGGCATGCCAGAGCGCGCCGCCGGTCCCGGCCCGGTCGGGCTCGACCGCGATCTCGAAGGTCAGGCCGAGACGCGGGCAAGCCTCCGCCGCGAAGGCGCGGATGTCGTCCGCGCGGTGGGCGGCGAGGAACAGGATCCGGTCGAGCCCGAACCGGCCGATCTCGAACAGCAGCCGCTCGAGGAACGGCGTCTCCGCCACGGGAAGCAGCGGCTTCAGCGCCGCCTCCGTCAAGGCTCCGAGGCGGCTGCCGATCCCCCCGCAGAGGATGACGGCCTGCCGGATGTCCGTCGGCCGGGTTTGGGTCGCTGTCATCATGGTTTCCAGTCAAAGACGATGAGGCGCCGGACGGAGCACCATCCCGGGCGGCCATCCCCGCCGGCCATGCGCGTGCGAGCGGGGCTCGGTCGTGTCGTCGTGGGCGCTGCTCGCCGCCGGCCCGGCGGCGCCCGGCACCCCCGTCCCCCTTTGTCAGGCCGGACCGCCGAAGATCTCCGCCTCGACGGCGCCGCAGATCGCATGGGCCGCCGTGATGTGGAGCTGCTGGATCATCGGCGTCCGGGTGTGCGGCGCCGCGAGCACGAGGTCGCAGAGATCCGCCATCTCGCCGCCATTCGCGCCCATGAGGCCGACCGTGGTGACGCCCAGCTCGCGCGCGGCGCGCAACGCCCGCAGGATGTTGGGTGAGCGGCCCGAGGTCGAGATGCCGCAGAACAGGTCGCCCTTGCGGCCGAGCGCGAGGACCTGCCGCTCGAAGACGCGATCGAAGCCGTAATCGTTGCCGATGGCCGTCAGCACCGAGGTGTCGACCGTCAAGGCGATCGCGGCCAAAGGCGCCCGGTCGAAGTTGAGGCGGGAGACGAATTCGCCCGCAATGTGCTGGGCGTCGCCTGCGCTGCCGCCATTGCCGGCGAACAGGAGCTTGCCGCCGCCTCTCAGGGTGCGGATGCAGGCCGCCGTCATCTGGCGGCACGATTCGATGAAAGCCTGTTCCTTGAGGGTGTCGGCCATCGCGGCGCTGGAGGCTTCGAAGTGGGACAGGACGTGGCAGGGCTCGGTGGACATCGGGTCTTCTCGTGGGCTGGCAGACGTCTCGGAGGGGCGAGGGGGGCGGCGGGTCACTCCGTCGCGGAGGTCGCGGGAGCGCCGCCGAGTTCCGGGATGGAGGGTTGCATGCTGCGCACCAGCGCGGCCAGCGCGTAGTTCCGCGTCAGGAACTCGATCGCCCGGGCCGCCCGCTCCTGAGCCGCGGCCGGATCGAGGAGGCAGTGGATGACGGCCTCCGCGAAGGCGTCGGGCTCGTCGGCCACGAGGCAGACGTCGTCCGCATCGATGCCCTGCATGCCGATCGTGGTCGACACGACCGGGATCGCGTTCGAGAACGCCTCGATGACCTTCCCCTTGACGCCGCCGCCGAAGCGCAGCGGCACGATCGCCGCCGAAGCCTGGGCGTAGAGCTGCCGCAGGGCGGCGTCGCTGATGTGACCGGCCACGCTCACCGACGGGGCCGTGTTGACGAGGTTGCGGATCTCGCCGGGCGGGTTCGAGCCGGCGATCGTCAGCCGGGCCTCGGCCACGGCAGCCTTCACCTTCGGCCACACCTCCGAGACGAACCACAGCACGCCGTCGACGTTCGGGCCGTGCACGAAGCCGCCGACGAACATCAGGTGGGCCGCGTCGCGCTGGGGCGCATTCTTGTGGCGCTCCCCCATCGCGGCGATCTCGGCCTCGTCGAAGAACCAGGCCGGCACCGCCGCGGCCGCCGGCAGGCCGGGCAGACAGTCCCGCAGGATGTCGATCTCGGTCTGGCTCGGATAGAAGATCGCATCCGAGCCGAGGCAGATCTTCTCTTCGAGCGCACGCATCGTGGTCATCTCATGATAGACCTTCTCATCCTGAGACACCTTCCATTGGATTTCCAGGCGGCGCCAATGCAGGTCGTGGCCGTAGAAGACGATCTTGCTTTTCCGGCGGTCGATCGCGTCGATGTACTTCTCGGCGATCTGGGGCCGGCTCAGGAAGACGTAGCCGAGGTGATCCGCATTCTCCCGGTACCATGTTTCGAACCCGCCGACATGGTGCGGGCCGTAGATCACCTCGACGCCGAGATTCTGGAGCGGCCTGGCATAGGCGCGGTCGTTGTAAAGGTTGTCGGGCCAGAACGTGACCTGGAATCCCTGCTTCAGGAACATCCGGATGAAGTGCAGCATGGTGCGCGATCCGGCATCGCGGTCCCATTGCGGCACGTAATGGTCGACGATCAGGATGTGGGGGCGGCGCGCGCTCCGGTCCCGGGCCAGGAAGACCGTCTCGGCCTTCGGGAAGTGCTCGGCCTTGAGGGTCGCGCCCCAGCGGTCGAGGAACTTGCGCTGGTTGGAGACCTGGTAAGCCTTGATCCCCGACGTGACGTCGCGGCCGTGGGAGCGGCCCTCGTGATGGATCAGGACCGAATGCGCCGCGAGCCAGGTCCGGTAGCCGGCGGCGCGGACCCGGAAGGCGATGTCGGAATCCTCGCAATAGGCCGGCGTGAACAGCGGATCGAAGCCGCCGAGTTCGTCCCAGAGCGCCTTCGGGAGCGCGATCGAGGCCCCGGAGATGTAGTCGACGTCCTTCGAATAGCTGAAATGCGGCAGCCGGGGATCGCCGCCGCGACCGTAATTCCAGGCGCTGCCGTCGTTCCACAGGATGCCGCCGGCCTCCTGGAGCGTGCCGTCGCCGTTGAGGAGCTTCGAGCCGGTCATGCCGACGGCCGGGTCGGAGGCGAAGGGCGCGACGAGTGCGTCGAGCCAGCCGGGCAGGACGAGCGTGTCGTTGTTCAGGAAGACGAGGATCCGTCCGCTCGCCTGTCGCGCGCAGGCGTTGCAATTGGACAGGAAGCCGAGATTGGTCGGGTGCCGGGCCAGCACGATGCTGGGGCCGAGCCCCGGCACGACGGTCGGCGTCGCATCCGTCGACCGGTCGTCGCCGACGATGATCTCGTAGCTGTGCGACGTCTCGTGCTCGAGAATCGAGACGATCGCGGTCAGCGTGTAGACGAGGTTGTTGTAGACCGGAATGATGATCGACACGTCGGGCAGCGTCCCGACAGCCGGCGCGGCGCGCCGTTGGGCGCGCTGGACGAGATACTTGAGCGCCGGGCTCGACGCGAACCCGTCCGGATCGGCGTCGTAGGTCGTGATCACCGAGAACAGGTAGGAGAGCGCGTCGATCGGGCCGTCGCCGAACTCGTCGACCACGTAGTCCCGCAGGCTCTGGGGGATCCAGTAGTCGTTGAGTGTCGACGGCCATGTGTCCGCATCGACCACGGGGCTGAGCGCCTCGCCGAGGCACCGCTCGATCACCGCGATGACCGGACCGTCGCCCGCAAGCCTCTCGATCTCCGCATTGGGAGCGTGGTTCGCCCAGAGGCCGGCCCGCACGAAATGCTGGAACGCGTCGCCCACATGCCGCACCGACTCGGGATAGCGCGAGACGTAATAGTGCCGGTCGAACAGCGGATGCGGCTGAAGCTCCGCGGCCGCGCCGACGCGCACGTAATGCGACAGCGGATTGAGCCCGGAGGCCAAGGCGTTCGGATGGGTGGCGAGGTACCAGTCGCCGTCGAACATCACGTTCGGCGACCGGCCCTCGCGCCAGCCGGTCTCGACGTAGTGACGGAACGGATCGACGCCGTCTTCCAGTGCGTCGCCGTAGAGCCGCAGGTAGCGCTGTTCGTCGAAGAACAGCTTTTCGTAGACGGGTTCACCCGGATTGACCGCCTGGAGGCGCAGGGGTGAGCGCGGCTGGGTCTGCATCATGTCCAGCCGGACGATGTGCGATGCGCGTCTCACGGCGTGGGCAAACGCATCCCTGTAGGCGAGGATCCCGGTCAGGGATGCAAGCTGTGCGGCATCCGCCTCGTCGCGGGCTTTCAGGCGATCCTCGGCGTCGCGGGTGGCCTCGGCGAGGGCCGTTTGCAGCCGGTCATGCTCGTCCTTCGCGGCGGCGAGCCGCTGCCCGAGAGACTGGGCCGCCTCGCGCAACTCGGCCTCCCGCGCGTCCCGCGCCTGGCGTTCGGCCGCATACTCCGCCTCCCGCTCCTGGATCCGGCGCTCCAGCGCCGCGGCCGAGGACTCGAGGCGGCTGCGCAGCGCCTGCTCGTCGCTGACGCGATCGCGAAGGAGCGCGACCTCCCGGTTCGCGATCTCACGGTTGTGCCAGGCGAGCGCGATGCCGTCGATCAAGGCATGCACGGTGGCGGGCGTCTGCTCACCGTTCAGCCGCGACAGGAGCGGCGAGACCATCGACAGCTCCCGCTCGAAGACTTGCCGCTGCCGCTCGGCCCCGCGCTGCTCGGCCTGCGCCAGCAACTCACCGATCTGCGCCTCGCGCACCGACAGGGCGCGCTCGGCGCGCGCCGTATGGGCGGCAAGCTGATTGCCGGCTTCGAGCAGGTGCTGGATCGTCAACCTGTTGTCGGACAGGACCTGGTGGGCCGCTTCGGCGATGCGGGCCTGGTCCGTCAGGGCACTCTCCTTGTGGCGGGCGAGGACAAGGTCGTGCTCGATCTCGCCGATCCGCCGGCGGAGACTCTCGGTCTCGTCGTGGACGCCGGACGCCCACCGGGTGACCTCGCGATAGGTGAGCCAGAGATCGTCGTCCGGCAGCACGAGAACCGAATCGGCCGCGACGGGATGCTGGATCTCGCCGTCGCTGCAAAAGCCGACATAGTATTCGGGCGCGGCCAGGCGGGCGACGCCGGAATGGATCTCGGTGGGCCGGGTCAGGCCGCCTCGATCGCCGGTGAAGGCCCGGTAGCTGGGCTCGTTCGGGAGGATGCCGGTCGCCAGCGGGGCGACCATCGACCCGATGAACATGCGCTGGCCGCGCATGTCGCAGGTCCTGAAGCGCGCCGACAGCAGACCCTGGAAGCTGGCCAGGTCGAACTCGTGAAGATGGAACGGGTTCGGCTTGGACACGCTCTTCTGGTACTCGGGCTTGTTCGGCGACGAGATGATGAGGAGGCCGTCGGGCTTGAGGACGCGCTTGATCTCCGTCAGGAAGCGGTCCGCGTCCTTGAGATGCTCGATCGTCTCGAACGAGACCACGACGTCGAAGCTGGCATCGTCTGCCGGAAGCTGCTCCGCATCGCCCTGCAGGAAGGTCAGGTTGTCGCGATGGCCGTAGCGGGCCCGGGCATCGGCGATCGTGGCGGCGTCGATATCGACGCCGGTGACGTGGCGCGCCACGGCTGCGAGGTTCGCAGAGCCGTAACCCTCGCCGCAGGCAATGTCGAGCACGGCCGCACCGGTCACGTAATCTTTCGCCACTGCATAGCGATGCAGATGTTCGTAGGCTATGCGCCCCTTGATCGAGGGGGTGTAGCGCTCCAGATCGGCCATTATCGATTCACCAGCAGAAGGACAGTTCGGTCGAGGCGCGGGAGACGAGGAGGATGGCGGTCGTCCTGCCTAAGCAGACTTGCGTTGGCAGGCCACCGCTTCGTCCGCTTAGGGTCTTGTTTGATCGCAGATTTTTGCCGCCGAACCGGTGACCACGTCGGCGAAATCCGCTTTTGCGGAGCCGCATCGCGCAGCTCAGCTGAGTGGTTGTTTTTGCATCATTCTTGTCGCCGAACCGCGAGTCGCTTGGGCGCATGACGCTCAGGTCTGGGTTTTCCAGGATTCGACGCCTCGACCGGCCAGGTGGACCGGCCATGCCCAGCCGCCGGCCTCGAACAGCTCGTCGATGATCTGGGTCGACACACCGGATGCGGTCTTCTTCTTCGAGATCCACGGATTGTTGAGAACCGCGCCGAGCGTGCGGAGATTCCCGGTGAGCAGGGCCTGCTTCATGTCGATGGCGGCCTGCTTGATCGCATGGAGCGCGTCGAGCGTCTGCGCGTTGCGGCCGACCTGCGGATCGATGATCTGCTCGGATTCGCGCGAGACGCCGGTGGAGCAGATGACGAGCGACGCTTCCAGCTCGTTGAGCACCGAACGGTCGACCCGCAGCGGGTCGGCGATGACCCGGTCCTGCGGGAGGAACTCGATGAAGTTCACGCCACCGAACGAGGCCGCAGACTGATCCTGCTTGCCGCCGGCGAGGCTCAGCCTCAGGCGCTCGATCTCGAAGGCGAGATGGGCCAGGTCGTAGGTCCCGAGCGGCGTGTTGCAGAAGAACCGGAACGCCTCGCACAGAGCGACGGCGAGAGCCGACGAGGAGCCGAGCCCCGACCCGTGCGGAGAATCGACGCCGGTCGTGACCGTCATGCCGGCCTTGGGATCGAGGGAGCCCGACTCGACGAAATGGTTGTAGACCGCCCGATGAAATCTCAGGCCCGATCCGATATCGAGGGCGCGTCCCGTCGAGTGGCTCTCGTCCGTGTTGATGTCGCTCGCCACGAAGCGGATGACGCTGTCGTTACGCGGTGTGATGAAAGCGTATGCGTAGCGGTCGATCGTGCAATTCAGGATGGCTCCACCATATTCGTCGCAATATGGGGACAGGTCGGTGCCGCCACCTGCGAGACCGGGCCTCAGAGGCGCTCGTGAGCGAATGGCAACTTCTCGCAAGACGCTAACTCCTTTGCCTGGCCCGGCATCAAGCAAATTTTTCACTCTGATGCAAGAGAATTATAGCCAAAGTCAGGACAATAGAGCGGTCGCAAAAATAGGTTCCGCATCTTCAAAGGCAGCAACTTGCCACGTGTTGCCGTAGGGCTGATCACTATCACCCGTCCGGGTGGCGGCGATGTCGGCGGGTGCCGATGCTGAGAACCTGTTCGCGCGAGAGAGGCCGGGCTCGAAGTCTCTCGACGGCACGTGATGATGGGCGTTGCACAGGGACCTTCGCAGATCGGACGTGTCTCGTTGCCGTGATCTGACGCAAGGTCGTGGCGGATCGGGGCCGATCCGCGAGGGCCGGCTCGGGTGTCATGCTGGGTGACGCGGCGTGCCGGGGGGCTGGGGCAAGGGGCCGGGGCAAGGGGCCGGGGACCACGTCAGGAAGGCGCTGTCGCTGCCGGAGCCGGCACGGCCAGCAGATCCCGATGGCCGATCACCGCCCGCGTGCCGGGGCGCTGCCGCAGCGCCGACCAGGCCGCGGCATCCGAGGCAGCGACCTGCCCGGTCTCCCGCGCCGCCTGCGCCGTGCCCTCGGCGAGCTGGTGCAACAGGGCCTCCGCGTCCGGCCCGAGGTGCCACGGGCTGGCGGCGCTCTCGACCGCATAGCCCCACGCTCGGAAGGCATTCGCCAGCGCGTCGGTCGCGCCCGGGCCGGCGGCGGGCCCGAATCCCTTGTCGCCGGCCTGGTGGGCCAGGAAGGCGGCGTGGATCGCGGCGTCGTCCGGGTGCGGCGGCGTCCAGTCTTCCTCCCCGTCATAGGTGAGGGCGGTGTAGAAGACGGCGCGGGCCTGCGCCACCGCCCGGGCGACGGTGGCGATCCAGGCGTCCGAGGCGAGATCGAACAGGGCCGCCGCGGTGACGAGGTCCGGTTTCTCCTCCAACGCCGCGGCCGGGTCGGCCGCGAGGTCGAGGGCGCGGAACCGCACGGCGATCCGCGCTGGGCCGCGATGCAGGATCAGGCCCTCTCCCGCCGGTTCCGCCCGCTCGGCCCAATCCGTCAGGCGCAACCGGGCGGCGGCGAGCAAGGCGGGATCGTGGTCGACCAGCACCCAGTCCTGGGCGGAACCCAGATGGGGGGCCAGCGCCCGCAGGTTCGAGCCGGTGCCGCAGCCGAGATCGACCGCCCGCAAGCGCGGCGGCAGCACCCGCGCCAGGGCGGCGACGAGGCCCGCGTCCCGGGCGGCGTGGTCGGCGGGCTCGCGCAGGGCGAGCCAGTCTGGGCTGAAGCCGCTCATGCTGTCCTCACGGTCGGGGTCGTCATGCGGGGGACTTTACGACGGCATCGTTCATGGCAGCGGCGACCGCCGCCGCGGTGTCGGGCCAGTCGGGCAGGCGCCGCCCCGCCGCCCAGGATGCCGCGGCGGCCTCGGCGCGGCGGGCCGGATCGGCGATCAGCGTGCGGAGCGCGGCGGCGAGGGCGGGCGCGTCGCCGGGCGGCACCGCGTGGCCGGCGCCGGCCGGCACCGTCTCGGCCGCGGCGCCCCCGGTGGTGGCAACGAGGGGCAGGCCGCGGGCCAGGGCCTCGGCCAAGGCCATGCCGTAGCCCTCGAACAGCGAGGCCGAGACCGCGAGGTCGGCCTCGGCATAGCACCGCTCCAGGGCGTCCGCCGTCACCGCGCCTGCCAGGGTGATGCGGCTCTCGAGACCCGCCGCGGCGATCCGATGGCGCAGGGCGTCGGCGCAGTCGGGCGCCCGGTCGAGGCTGCCCGCGATCGTGAGCGACCAGTCGAGATCGGCCAGCATCGCCAGCGCCTGCACCAGCACGGCGTAGCCCTTGCGCGGCGTCACGGTGCCGACCGAGAGGAGCCGGACATGCGGGCCCGGCCGCGGCGCCACCCGGACCGCCGGGCGCGTGCCGGGCTCGGCGATCGTGATCGTCGCGAGCGGCACGCCGAACTCGGCCGCGAGCAGCCGGGCGGTGAAGCGGCTCGTCGCGACCACGCGGTCGGCGAGCGCCAAGGCCGTGCGCTCGCGCGCGATCAAGGCCGCCGCCCGTTCCGGCGACAGGCCGGTCTCGTAGCCGAGGGGGTGATGCACCAGGACCGAGACCGGCCGCCCGGCGGCGCGGATCACCTCCGGCGGCAGCGCCCCGTAGGCGAGGCCGTCGACGAGGAGGCCCGCCTCGGCCGGGACCTCGGCCAGGAGGGCAGCGGTGCGGGCGAGGTCGTCGGCGCCCGGATCCGGGAACCCGCCCGGCAGCGCCAGATGGGTCGCCACGATCCCCTGGCCCGGCAGGTGCGCGAGGAGCGCGCGGGCATAGGCGTAGCCCCCGGTCGGCGCCGAGAGGTCGCCCGGGACGGCGAGAACGAGCCGCATCAGGCGAGCGGCGCCTCGAACCAGGCCCGCGCCAGGTGGGATTCGTGCAAGGTGACGCGCAGGCGGCTCACGCCCTCGCCGCCGGGGCCGAGATCGCCGGCCCGCGTGGCGGCGGCCATCGCGCGATGGATGTGCCCGCACAGGAACTCGGTGGTGGTGTTCTGGCCCGCAAATTCCGGCAGGTCGTCGAGGTTGCGGAAGGTGAGCGGCGCCAGGATGGTCTTGAGCGCCTCGCTCGCCCGGCCGATATCGACCACCACCCCGTCCGCGGTCAGGGTCTCGCGGAAGAACGCCACGTCGACCACGAAGGTCGCCCCGTGCAGGGCCTGCGCCGGCCCGAACAGCTCACCCTTGAAGCTGTGGGCGATCATCACGTGGTCGCGGACCTCGACGGCGTACATGGGAACTCCTGTCAGTAGCGGATCACGGTGCACAGGCCCGGGGCGCCGGGCTTGAGCAGGCGGGGCAGGGCGGCGGGCAGGTCGTCGAAGGCGACCTCCTCGGTGAGGAGGGCGTCGAGGCGGTCGTCGCGGAGAAGGTCGAGGGCCTTGGCGAGGCGGCGGCGGTGGCTCCAGCGCGGACGGCGCGAGGCCGCCACCGCCCCGACCTGGCTGGCGATCAGGCGCAGGCGCCGGGCATGGAAGGCGAGGCCCAGCGGCGCGGCGATCGCGTCGGTGCCGTACCAGCTCAGCTCGACGATCGTCCCCTCCTCCCCGGCGAGCGACAGGGCCAGCGCCAGCCCGGCCGCGCTGGCGCTGGCGTGGACAACGAGATCGGCCTCGTCCGGTGCCGCCTCCGGCAGCGCGAAGGCGAGGCCCAGCGCCCGCGCCGTTCCGGCCCGGGCGGGGTCGCGGTCGATCAGGCAGACCTCCGCTCCCGGCAGGCCGGCGCAGAGATGGGCGACGAGGAGCCCGACCACCCCGCCGCCGACCACCGCGATCCGGTCCCCCGGCCCGGCGCCCGAATCCCACAGGGCGTTCAGCGCCGTCTCCATGTTGGCGGCGAGCACCGCCCGGCGCGGCGGCAGGCCCGCGGGCAGCGGGCAAAGCGTGTCCCGGCGGGCATTGAACGCCTCCTGGTGCGGCTGGAGCGCGAAGACCCGCTCGCCTGCTTCCGTCTCGGCGACGGCGCAATAGCCGTACTTGACCGGGAAGGAGAAGTCGCCGTCCTGGCCTGGGGCCCGCATCCGTTCGGCCACCGCCTCGGGCACACGGCCTTCGAAGACCAGCCGCTCGGTGCCCCGGCTCAAGGCCGTCCACAGGGTGCGCGCCCGCACCTCGCCCGGGCCGGGCGGGGACAGGCGCTCTTGCCGCAGCTCCGCTTGGCCGGCTGCGCTATACCAGAGCGCCCGCACGGCCTCCGCCGTGTCGCTCCCGGATGCCTGACGATGCCGCAAACCGACTCCTCGGTGGTCACCCTCGCGGAGGGGCCCGCCCGCGCTCCTCTCACGACGCCGACGGGCCTGCAAGCCTGCCTGATCCTGCGCCGTCGCCGCCTGCTGGTGCTCGGGCTCAACCTGGCCACCATCCTGGCCCTCGCGGCGGCCCTCTGGATGGTGCTGGCGGAGGACGGCATCGACGGGCTCGATCTCGCGCTCCTCGCCTGCGGCCTCGCCACCCTGCCCTGGACGGTGCTGGGGTTCTGGAACGCCGCGATCGGCTTCCTGCTCCTGCGGGCCGGCCGGCCGGGCGTGCTGTCCGCTGCGCCGCACGTGTCGGCCGGGGAGGAGGCGGTGCCGCTTCACGTCACCACCGCCGTGGTGATGACCCTGCGCAACGAGGACCCGGCCCGGGCCCTGTCGCGCCTCGCCCTGGTGCGCGAGAGCCTGGAGCGCACCGGTCAGGGGGCCGCCTTCCGCTACCACGTGCTGAGCGACAGCGACGATCCCCGGGTGATCCGGGCCGAGGAAGACTGGGTCGCCTCCTGGCGCGCCGGCCTGCCCGAGGCGGAGGCTGCCCGGATCCATTATCGCCGCCGCCCCGACAATGCCGGCTACAAGGCCGGCAACCTCCAGGATTTCTGCGCCCGCAGCGACGCCGAACTGATGCTGCCCCTCGATGCCGACAGCCTGATGACCGGGCCGGCGATCCTGCGCCTCGTGCGGATCATGCAGGCGCATCCGCGCCTCGGCATCCTCCAGAGCCTGGCGGTCGGCGCGCCGGCCGCGAGCGCCTTCGCGCGGCTGTTTCAGTTCGGGATGCGCCACGGCATGCTTCCCTACACGCTGGGGGCGGCGTGGTGGGGGGCGGAATGCGGCCCGTTCTGGGGCCACAACGCGGTTGTCCGCATCGCCCCCTTCGCGGCCCATTGCCGGCTGCCGCTCTTGCGCGGTGGCGGGGCGGTGCTGTCGCACGACCAGGTCGAGGCGGTGCTGATGCGCCGGGCCGGCTACGAGGTCCGGGTGCTGCCGATCGAGGAGGGCAGCTTCGAGGACAACCCGCCGACGCTCCTCGACCACCTCACCCGCGATGCCCGCTGGTGCCGGGGCAACATGCAGTATCTGCGCCTGCCGGCGATGCCCGGGCTCCTGCCGATGAGCCGGTTCCAGCTCGCCTGGGCGGTCCTGATGTTCCTCAACCCGCCGGCCCTGACGCTGGCCGTCCTGCTCCTGCCCTGGCGCGCCGCGACGCAGGGCGGCCCGGCGACGGGCGCCGCCGCGCTCTATCTCGTCTGGCTCCTGCTCTCGCTCGCCCCGAAGCTCGCCGGCTACGTCGCCGTGCTGGCGGATCGCGAGGCGCGGGCGGCCCATGGCGGGGGGCTCCGCTTCCTCGCCGGGATGGCAGCCGAGATCGTGGCCTCGTTCCTCCTGCTCGGCGCCTCGTCGGTGCGGCTCACGGCCGTCATGATCGGGCTCCTGATCGGCCGGGCCGGGTTCTGGACGGCGCAAGGTCGGGACGCCAGGGGCGTGCGCTGGAGCGAGGCGGTCCGCTCCCTCGGCGGAGTCACGCTGTTCGGGCTCGTCGTCTGCGTGGCGCTTGCGTGGATCGCGCCGGCTTTGCTGGCCTGGAGCCTGCCGCTCACCCTCGGCAGCCTTCTCAGTGTGCCTTTCGCTGTCGTCACCGCGGCGCCGGGCACCGGGCGCGCCATGGTCCGAGCGGGGCTCTGCGCGACCCGGGAGGAGATCGCCCCGCCCTGGGAGATCGCGCGGCTCCAGGCCGGCCGCGCGGAGGCTGCCGGGGCCTGACAGGGTGGGCCGGGCCTCACACGGCCCAGCCCGATCCCATCGTCAGGCGGCGATCCAGGCGAAGCGCTCGGCCTCGTCCCAGGCGCAGGCTTCGCCGAGCGCTGCCGCGAACACGCCTGACAGGCGCGCCCGCTCGGCCTCGACCACCGGACCGTCGACTGCGACCGGCCGGCAGCGGGCGGACAGGCCCGGCACGACGAAGTCGGGATTGTGCAGGGCGTGGTCGGAGCTTTCCGTGAAGAACGGCCGGTCACCCCAGTCGAGGTAGCTCTCGGCGGGCAGGCCCTCGGCGAGCAGGATGTCGTGGGCGTCGAGCTCGACGTGCCAGTAGGTGACAGCGTTGACCGGCTCACGCGCGATGCTGGTGCCGTTGATGAGGCACATGATCGGCACGAGGTGGCCGCCCTCGTTGTCCGCATCGGCACCGACGAGGACCGGGTGGCCGGGGGAGAGGCGCAGGTCCCGGGCGGGGAGGCCCGGCCCGAAGGCGTCGGCGCGGACATGGATCGGCTGCTGGTCGTGGTGCAGCGTCGTGCCGTTACCGTCGATGGCGCGGTGGCCGATCCAGATGATCGGCCGCAGGGCGCCGGAGGCGGTCACGGCCCGGTCGCCGACCCGCAGGTCCTCGACGGCGACCTCGGCCTCGAGGCCGTCGCGCAGCACGCGGATCCGCGTGCCGGTGACGAAGCACACCGGCGGCGTGTAGTCGGTCGGGGTGTTGTTGGTGTCGAAGCTGACGCGCTGGCGCGGCGCGAGCGTCGTGTTCGAGAGGACGTAGCGGAAGGTGGGATTGGTCGTGCTGTTCGTGAACTGGATCATCCCCGGCGAATCGTACTGCGTCGCGTACAGCGTCTTCGTCGTGGACGTGGTCTCGTCCGGGAAGATGCCGGTCGCCTGGATGGTGTCACCGGCCTTGTTGACCGTGCCGGTCACCGTGATGGGCGAGGTCGACACGTCGTCGATGCCGAAACCGGCCGAAGGCGCCCCGTCATCCGAGCCGACAAATCCCGGCCCATAGACGGTATTGTTGAAGACAGGCATCGGATGAACCTCCCCGGCTTATTGATGATGATGATCGCGTCGGAATGCCGATCGCGCGAACAAGCATTCGCGTGATGGCGGGGCCGGCCGCGCTGCCTGCCGGTGGCAGCCGCTGCGACGACGCCGGAAGGGTAAGCACGTCCGCCGCTGCGGAAACACCCGGTCTTGCGGGTATGTACAAGAGTTTCTTAAGGTGTGTGATTTTATTGTGACGATGTTGTGGGACCGAGAGGAAGTCATCGCGGGATATAGGCGATGTCAGCAATCGATTTGCCAGATATTCCCGATAGGCATTGCCGAATGTTCCCAACGGATGGCGTCCGGTCTGCGGATATCGACGGCGCGCTCGTCCACCGGGAGACCGTTCGGCCGGATTGGCTCCGCCATCAGATCAAGCAGGGTCCTGCCAGGATATTGGAAAGTCGATGTTCTCAGCCTCGTCCGGGGCCGATAAAAAGGCGTCCGGCATCTGGACAATCGGGTCGGTCAGGATGACGCCGAGCCTCGAAAAATTGCTTCTGGAACTTTCGATCTTCTGCGCTGCGGGCTCGGAAAGCGGGACCCTGGGTGACGTGCAGAGTGGCAATTGTGTGGGACGACAAGACAGGGCGGTCATCGCGAGAGCGTTCCGGGTGAGCGCCGTCCGATCACGCCGCGCCCGAGACCGGGCGCCTCACCCCAGGCCCCGGGCGCGACCGGGCCGTTGAGAAAGGACACGCCATCGCCTTCGCCGCGAAACCGGCGGAGACCGGCGCATAAGCCCCCGTCCGGTTGCGCTTGTGGAGAGAGCTGCCGCTACCCCCCGAATTCCCGCTTCAGCCCCCGCCGCGTCCGGTGGCGCTCCAGCGCCAGGTCGACGAGGCGGGTCAGCAGCTCCGGATAGGGAACGCCGGAGGCTTCCATCATCTTCGGGTACATGCTGATCGAGGTGAAACCCGGCAGGGTGTTGACCTCGTTGAGGAAGAAATCCCCGCTTCTCCGGTCGAGGAAGAAGTCGACGCGGGCCATCCCGCTGCATTCGAGCGCCTCGAAGGCGCGCAAGGCGAGGGCCCGCACGTGCTCCATTTGCTCCGGCGCGATGTCGGCCGGCAGGTCGACGCTGGCGCCGTCGGGATCGATGTACTTGGCGGCGTAGGAATAGAAGTCGTGGTGGGGTTGTGGGTTCAGCTCGCTCGCGACGCTGACGAAGGGCGGGTCGCCGCCGAGCACCGCCACCTCGATCTCGCGGGCGTCGATGCCCTGCTCGACCAGCACCTTGACGTCGTACTGGAAGGCGTCGGCCAGCGCCGCCGTCAGGTCGGCCCAGTCCTTGACCTTCTGGATGCCGACGCTGGAGCCCATGTTGCAGGGCTTGACGAAGACCGGGAGCGTCAGGGCCGCGGCGATGTCGTCGGGGGAAACCTCGCCGCGGTCCCAGGCGCGGCGGGTGAAGGCGCGGTAGGGCGCGATCGGGATGCCGGCGAGGCCGGCCAAGCGCTTGGTGACGTCCTTGTCCATGCCGACCGCCGAGGCCATCACGCCCGAGCCGACATAGGCGGTCTCGGTCAGTTCCAGCAGGCCCTGGAGCGTGCCGTCCTCGCAGAGCGGCCCGTGCAGCACCGGGAAGACCACGTCGATCTCGGCGCGCGCCGGCGTGCCGTCGAGCGCGACCACGGCGGCGCGCCCGTCCGACCCGCGCGCCAGCCGCACCTCGGGGCTCTCCGGCGGGATCGCCAGGCTCTCGTCCCCGGTCTGGGTGATCCGGCGCAGGTCGTGGCGCTGCCAGCGCCCAGCCTTGTCGATGCTGACCGGGATCACCTCGAAGCGGCCGCGGTCGAGATGGCGGATCACCGAGGCGGCGGAGCGCAGCGAGACCTCGTGCTCGCCGGATCTGCCGCCATACAGGACGGCGACGCGGGTCTTCTCGGTCATGCGCGAACCCTCGATCACCTGAAACGCGAGATGCCAACCCGCGCGGCACCCGCCGGGCGGCCCTCATTATCGCCGGATGACGATTTCAGAAACCCTACGAGGCGGCGCCCTCCGGCTCGGCCCGGCCAAGCTCGGTCCGCAGCAGGCCCAGGAAATTCTCCGTCACGGCGCCGGCCGGCGCCCGGTACAGGGCGCAGACATCGGCGACCGGGGCCGGGCCGGCCAGCGGGCGGTAGGCGATGTCCGGCCGCTTCAGGGCGCCGGTCGAGTCCGGCACCAGGGCGACGCCGAGGCCCGCCGCCACGAGGTTCACGAGCGAGGCCGATTCGACCACCTGCTGCACGATCCGCGGCACGAAGCCGGCGGAGAGGCAGGCGTCCCGCAGGGACGCGGCGAAGCGCGAGTCGCGCAGGCGCAGCGAGACGAAGGGCTCGTCGGACAGGTCGCCCAAGGCGATCGCGGTGCGCTCCGCCAGGCGATGCCCCGCCGGCAGGGCGACGCCGACCGCCTCGGGCCAGGCCCGCACCACCCGCAAGGACGGATCCTCCGGCGGGCAGCGCAGGAAGCCGAGGTCGGTGCGGTGGGTGTGCAACGCGGCCGGCTGTTCGCCCGGCGGCATCTCGTGCAGGCGCACCAGCACGCCGGGATAGCGCTCGCCGAAAAGGCGGATCAGCCGCCCGAGGGGGCCGGCCAGAATCGAGCCGGTGAGCCCGATATCGAGGGTGCCGCTGCGCCCGGCCCCGATGGCCCGGGCCTCGGCCGAGGCTTCGTCCACTTCCGCCAGGATGCTCCGCGCCCGGGTGAGGAAGGCGGTTCCCGCGGGGGTGAGGGCGACGCTGCGGCTGGTGCGCCAGAGGAGCGGGGTGCCCAGCTCCGCCTCGAGGTCGCGGATCTGCTGGCTCAGCGGCGGCTGCGAGACGCCCAGGCGCTCCGCCGCGCCGGTGAAGCTCAGGGAGTCCGCCACCGCCACGAAATAGCGCAGGTGCCGCAATTCCACGACGGGGCCGGGCCGGATCAAGACGAAAGACGTCTGGACCATACGCAACGGAATATTGGACGTCCAGCGCGGGGAGCCTCAGTGGTGAGGCTCGGGCAGGAGACGAGGGCCCCGGCCCCGGCCGACCAAGGGGCGGCTGGACAGCCCATCGCCCCGGCCATACCCCAAGGGCGCTGATCCCCTGCGCCGCTGATCGGACCCGACCGCCATGCCGCACGACCGGCCGCCGAACCCCCGGTTCCTCGGCGCAGAGGTGATGGCCCGCCTCGACGCGCTGGCGCGCTTCAGCGCCGACGCGGACGGGCTCACCCGCCTCTACCTCACGCCTGCCCATGCGCAGGCCGCCCGCCAGGTGGCCGCCTGGATGGAGGAGGCCGGCATGGACACCCGGCTCGACGCCGCCGCCACCGTCGTCGGCCGCTACGAGGCCGCGACCCCCGGCGCCCCGACCCTGCTGCTCGGCTCGCATATCGACACGGTGCGGAATGCCGGCCGCTACGACGGCAATCTCGGGGTTGTGACGGCGATCGCCGCCGTGAAGGCCCTGCATGACGCGGGCGAGCGCCTGCCCTTTGCCGTCGAGGTGCTGGCCTTCGGCGACGAGGAGGGAGTGCGCTTCCCCGTCACCCTCACGGGCTCGCGGGCGCTCGCCGGGCTGGTCCGGCCCGAGGCCCTCGAGGCCCGGGACCGCGACGGGATCAGCCTGGCGACGGCGCTGACCGGGTTCGGCTGCGACCCCGACGGCATCGCCCGGCTCGCCCGCGACCCGGCCTCGGTCCTCGGCTATCTCGAAGTCCATATCGAGCAGGGGCCGGTCCTGGACGAGGCGGACCTGCCGGTCGGCATCGTCACGGCGATCGCCGGGGCGAGCCGCCTCGTCGTCACGGTCGAGGGCCGGGCGGGCCATGCCGGAACGGTGCCGATGAGCCTGCGCCACGACGCCCTGGCGGCGGCGGCCGAGATGGTGCTGGCGATCGAGGCCGAGGCGACGGCAACCCCGGACCTCGTCGCCACGGTGGGCCAGATCGAGGTGCCGCGGGGCGCCGTCAACGTCATCCCGGCCCTGACCCGCTTCAGCCTCGACCTGCGCAGCCCCAGCGATGCCGTGCGCCACGCCGCCCTCGCGCGCCTGCGCACCGCCTTCGACGCGATCGCGGCGCGCCGCGGCGTCGCGGTGAGCGCCCATGCGCGTTACGACGAGCCCGCCGCGTCCTGCGCGCCCGGGCTGAGGGACGCCATCGCCGCGGGCATCGCGCGCCTGGGCCTGCCTCCCCGGCACCTGCCGAGCGGGGCCGGCCATGACGGCCTGGCGCTCGCCGGCCTGTGCCCGATCGGCATGATCTTCGTGCGCTGTGCCGGCGGGCTCAGCCACTCCCCGGCCGAATCCGTCACCGAGGCCGATGTCGATCTGGCGACGCGCCTGCTCGTCGACGTGCTGCGCCACCTGCGGCCGCAAACCGTGCGGCCGGAAACCTCGCTTCCCGAAGCCTTGGCCCGGCCCTCGCATGAGGCCCGGCCCTTGAGTCCTCACCCCTTGAGTCCCACCCCCCACCCAGGAGAGACCCCGTGACGGAACTGAAGATCAAGGCCGGCCCGTTCGATCTCGTCGGCCGGCTCGAGCTCGAGAAGGCGCCGCAGACCTGCGCGGCCTTCCTCAAGGCCCTGCCCTTCGTGAGCGAGGTCATCCACGTGCGCTGGAGCGGCGAGGGCGTGTGGATGCCCCTCGGCGACCTCGATTTCGGCGTCGGCTACGAGAACCACACCAGCTATCCGGCCCCGGGCCAGATGATCCTCTATCCGGGCGGCATCAGCGAGACCGAGATCCTGCTCGCCTATGGCGGCGTGCACTTCGCCAGCAAGGTGGGCCAGCTCGCCGGCAACCACTTCTTGACCATCACCACCGGCATCGAGCACGTCTACGACCTCGGCCGCATGACGCTGCTGAAGGGCGCCCAGCCGATCCGCTTCGAGGCGATGTAGGCGCGGGGCCGGCGCCCCGCCGCGACGTTTGCTCAGACGGGAGCCCCTTGCGGCGGGGCTTTCCGCCCCCTACGCCTGACGGGCGGCCCGACCGGGAGGTCGTTCGCCCCCCCGGACGGGGCCGTCGGGGCGTTTGAGACATGAACCTGAAACGGTCCTACCGCAGTCTCGTCGGTGGCGTCTGGGCGGGCGTGCTGACGACCTGCCTCGGCCTCGCCACGGTCACGGTCTGGAACGACAGCCGCGACTACGAGCGCACGATCCGCGATGCCCGCAGCACCGCCGAGGCGGTGGCGCAGGCGCTGGGCCAGGAGGCGAACCGCCTCGTCTCCTCCGTCGACATGCTGCTCAGCGCCGCCGCCGCCCGGGTCGATGCCCACACCTTCGGGGCGAGCCAGGTCTATACCCGCCAGCTCCTGTCCGGCCTGATGGGCCACATCCCGGCGGTCATGGCCGTGCGGGTGCTCGACGGCACCACCAACAGCGCGCTGTTCGGCCAGGGCGGGGCGGTGGGCGGCGGGGGCCGGCCCACCGATGCCGACCTCGTCCGGGCCGCCCTGGCGGTGGGCCAGTCCGAACTGGCGATCGGCTGGCCGACCCGGATCGGGCCGGCCGATGCCTGGTTCGTCAGCGTCGCCCGCCTGGTGGTGCCGCGCCCGGGCGAGACGCCGCTCGTTGCGGTGGCCGATCTGTCGCTCACCGAATTGCAGCGGCTCTACGGCCGGCTCGACCTTGGGCCCAACGGCGCCATCGGGCTCCTGCGCAGCGACGGCGTGATCCTGGTGCGCCATCCCTACGTGCCCGACAAGGTCGGCCGCAGCGTCGCCGGCGGCACCCTGATGCGGGCCGCCGCGGGGGCGGCCGGCGGCACCTTCGACGGCAGCGCCTCGCCGATCGACGGCGTGCCGCGTTACGGCAGCTTCCAGCGCGTCGCGGGCGCGCCGCTCCTCGTCACCACGGGCGTCTCGAAGGACGAGACCCTGGCGGCCTGGCGCGAAGGCGTGCGGCAGGACGCCGCGGTGGTGCTCGGCATCAGTACCGTCCTGGTCGGCCTCGGCTTCGGGCTGACCCGGGCCTTGATGCGCCATCGCGATCTCGAGGCGGAGGCCCGGCGCGCCGCCGGCATGCTCTCGGCCGGGGAGGCGCGCTACCGCCTGCTCGCCGAGAACACCAGCGAGCTGATCGTGCTCGCCCACGATGACGGCCGGCGCAGCTACGTCTCGCCGGCGGTGCGGCGCCTGCTCGGCTACACGCCGGAGGAGGCCGTGGCGATGCGCCTGCGCGATTGCCTCCACCGCGAGGACCTCGCCCTGCTGGTGACCCAGGCCCGCCGCCTCGCCGGCGGCGAGGCGCAGGTCAGCGTGGTCTGCCGCATCCGCCACCGCACCGGCGGCTGGGTCTGGGTCGAGGGGGCGTTCCGGCGCATCCCGGGGGCGGCCCCGGGCGAGCCCGCCATCATCGCGACCTTCCGGGACGTCGGCGAGCGCCAGCGCCACGCCCGTGCGCTGGAAGAGGCGCGGATCACCGCCGAGCGGGCGAGCCAGGCCAAGACCGACTTCCTGGCCTCGATGAGCCACGAGATCCGCACGCCGTTGAACGGCGTCATCGGCTATGCCGACCTGCTGCTGGCCGACCGTACCCTGCCGGGCCGGCACCGGCGCTACGTCGACCGGATCGCCGCGGCGGGCGGAGCGCTGCTGACCGTCGTCGACGACATCCTCGACTTCTCGCGCATCGAGGCCGGCGGCATCGCGCTCGCCGAGGTGCCCTTCGCCCCCGCGGCGCTGGTCGACAACGCCGCCTCGATCGTGCGCGGCCTGTCCGAGCCGAAGGGTCTCGCCCTCGACGTGGCCATCGATCCGGCGGTGCCGGACTGGGTCCGGGGCGATCCCGACCGGCTGCGCCAGATCCTGCTCAACCTCCTCAACAACGCCGTCAAGTTCACCCCCGCCGGCCGGGTCATGGTGCGGGTCGAGGCCGAGGGCGGGACGTTGCGTTTCTCGGTGACCGACACCGGCATCGGCATCGCCCCTGAGCAGCACGGCCGCCTGTTCCAGCGCTTCAGCCAGGTCGACGGCTCGATCCGCCGGCAATATGGCGGCAGCGGGCTCGGTCTCGCGATCTGCAAGGGCCTGGTCGAGCTGATGGGCGGCACGATCGGCGTCGAGAGCCGGCCGGCTGCCGGCTCGACCTTCTGGTTCCGGGTGAGGCTGCCGGCCTGTCCGGCGCCGGTGGCGGAGGCCGCGGAGGGCCGGCCGGCGCCGGTGCGCCCGGCCCGCCTCCTCCTCGTCGAGGACGTGCTGATCAACCAGGACCTCGCCCGGGCGGTGCTGGAGTCCGAGGGCCACCACGTCGACGTCGCCGGGGACGGCGCGGCGGCGATCGAGGCGGTGCGGGCGCATCCCTACGATCTCGTCCTGATGGACGTGCAGATGCCCGGCATGGACGGGATCACCGCCACCCGGACGATCCGCACCCTGCCGCCGCCGGTCGGCACCGTGCCGATCGTCGCGATGACCGCCAACGTGCTGCCGGCCCAGCTCGAGACCTTCCGGGCCGCCGGCATGGACGGCCATGTCGGCAAGCCGTTCAAGCGTGCCGAGCTGGCCGCGGCGATCGCCCGGCACCGGGCCGATGGCGGCGCCTCCGTCGCGGTTCCGACGCTGGTCGATGTCGACGCCTTCGCGGAGGCCCGCACGCTGATGGGCCGGGAGCGGATCGACGGCTTGCTCGGCATGCTGGCGGCGGAGCTGGAGCAGCGCTTCCGCGCCCGCAGCGGCGACCGCGCCGGCCTCGCCCACGATGCCCACGCGATGATCTCGGCCGCGGGTCTCCTGGGCTTCACCGGCTTGTCCGATCTCTGCCGCGAGATCGAGGAAGCCTGCCTTGCCGGCGCCGACCTGCCGGACCTCCAGCGCCGGATCGAGGCGGCCCGGGTGGCGGCTTTGGCGCAGATCCAGACGTTGCGGGCGGCGTGAGGGGGACGCTCCATCCCACGCGCGACCTCAGGATGAGGCTGAGGGTGGGATGACATGGTTCGGATCGGCCGGATTGCCGTTTGGACAGCGCTCAACGCCGTGAGCCGGGCGTAACGGCTTCATCCCGCAAAGCCAGATCCCGCCGCACCGCCTCAGCTCCCACCACCGTCCCGCCTGACGCCTCGATCGCCTGCCGCGCCGCCGCGACCCAGGCCCGGTTGCCCTGCGGGCTGCCCCACGGCGCATCCTCCAGCCCCACCCGCACATGGCCGCCCCGCGAGACCGCCGCCGGGACCAGCGGCAGGATGTCGACGCCGAGGCCCGCCACCATCCAGGGCGCGCCCGGCGCGCATTCGGCGAGCAGCGCCAGATGGGCATCGAGATAGCCCGGCCGCGGCGGAAAACCCCAGGCGAACTCGTCCGAGAACATGAAGCGGTAGACCGGCACCGGCGGGCGCGGCTCCAGGGCGGCGAGGGCGGCGCCCAGGCGGGTGAAGCCCGGCTCGTAGATGGCGTAGCCGGGGCGGATGCGGTGGGTGCGGGCGATGCGCAGGCCCTCGCGGATATCGGCCATCGGGTTCTGGTAGAGGAAGCCGCTGTCCTCGGCCGAGACCTCGTCGTAGCGCAGGAAGGTGGTCGAGCCCGGGTCGCACACCGCCCACTCGATCAGGCCGCGCCGGGCCAGCTCCTCGGTATGGGCGTAGCGGATCGCCGCGCTCGCGGCATAGTCCGAGCCGGCGAGCGGGATCGTCGGGTAGACGATCACGTCGGCCTTCGCCCGGATGCCCTCGATGATGCGGGCATAGGTCTCCCAGGCGTCGTTCTGGCGCCCGGTCTCGGGGTCGTAGGCGTGGACGTGGATGATTGCCGCCCCTTCCGCCACCGCGGCGAGCCCGTCCGCCACCACCTCGTCGACGGTGATCGGGATGCCGGGCTGGCGCTCGCGCCCCCACGGCCCGTTCAGGGCCGCCTCGATCCAGATCTCCGCCATCCGTGCCTCCCGTGTCGTTGCGGGCATCATGCGCCGGACGCCTGGCGCTGTCTTCCGGGTCGGCTCGGCTCTTGCACGCGGCTCTTGCAAGCGCTGATGCGCGACTGTCCCGGGAGGCTCCCATGCCGACGCACCACGAGATCCCCGCCACGCCCGACACGATGGTGCTGGGCTATTTCGACGCCGCGCTGCCGCCGGTGCTGACGGTGGAATCCGGCGACACCGTCACGCTGCATTCCCACCCGGCCGGCGGGCGGGCCTCGCTCCATCCCGATCCCGCCCGCCACCCGGCCGATTACCTCGCGGCCCTCGACGCGCTCTCGCCCGGCCTCGGCCCGCACTTCGTCACCGGGCCGGTCCATGTCCGCGGCGCGATGCCGGGCGACGTGCTCCAGGTTGACATCCTCGATCTGCAAGTCCGGATGGATTGGGGTTTCGTGGCGATCCTGCCGCTCCTCGGCACGCTCCCGGACGAGTTCACGGACTACGAGACCATCCACCCGGACATCGACGTCGGCCGCGGCGTCGCGGTGCTGCCCTGGGGCACGGAACTGCCGCTCGACCCGTTCTTCGGCATCCTCGCCACCGCCCCGCCGCCGGCCTGGGGGCGGGTGACCTCGCCGGTGCCGCGCCGCTTCGGCGGCAACATGGACAACAAGGAGCTGAAGGCCGGCACCACCCTCTACCTGCCGGTCTTCACCGAGGGCGCGGGGTTCTATGCCGGCGACGGCCACGGCGTGCAGGGCGACGGCGAGGTCTGCATCACGGCGCTCGAAACAGGCCTCACCGGCACGTTCCGGCTGACGATCCGCAAGGACCTGTCCTTCGACTGGCCCTTCGCCGAGACCCCGACCGACCTGATGGCGATCGGCCTGCACGAGAGCCTGGACGAGGCGATGCGCCAGGCGGTCCGCGAGATGATCCGCCACGTCTGTGCCCGCACCGGGCTCACCCGCAACCAGGCCTACATGCTGTGCTCGCTGGCCGGCAACCTGCGCATCACCCAGACGGTGGACGGCAACAAGGGCGTGCACATGCTGCTGCCGAAAAGCGCGCTTGCCGGAGTATCGTGAGCGCATGGACCTGCGCTTCGACGACCTCCCGCCCCGCGACCGCTACCGCCTGCTCACCGCTCTGGTGACCCCGCGGCCGATCGCCCTCGTGACCACCCGCTCGGGCACCGGCACCGACAATGCGGCGCCGATCAGCTTCTTCCAGGTCCTCGCCGAGGAACCGCCGATCGTGGCCCTCAGCTTCAACCTGCGCTCCGACGGGACCCTGAAGGACACGGCCGTCAACATCGCCGAGACGGGCGAGTTCGTGGTCAACCTCGTCGACGAGGGGCTGGTCGCAGGCATGACCATCTGCGCCGCCGAGTTCCCGCCCGGCGAGAGCGAGATCCCGGCTTCGGGGCTGACCCTTCTCCCCTGCACCGGCGTGGCGCCGGGGCGGATCGCCGAGGCGCCGGCGAGCCTCGGCTGCCGCACCCATACGGTGCTCGACCTCTCGCCCGAGCGCCGGATCGTGCTCGGGCAGGTCGTGTCGCTGCACGCCCGCGACGGCCTCTTCACCCCGGACGGGCGCCACCTGCGCGAAAACGCCTTCCTGCCGGTGGGCCGGCTCTACGGCGACCTCTACGTCCGCACCGGGGACCGCTTCGCGGTGCCCCGGGTCACGGTCGCGGAGGCGCGAGGCGGAATCACGCCCTGACCGCGTCCGGCACCCCGAACACCGCCAGCGTCGTCTCACCGGCCGACAGGCGCTTCTCCCAGCCGATCTCGGCGTGCGCCCGCTCCTCGGCCCGGGCGATCAGGCCCTCGGCGGCATCCCGCGGGATCACCACGACGCCGTCGTCGTCGCCGAGGATCAGATCGCGGGGATGGATGTTTGCGCCGCCGATCGTCGCCGGGGCGTCGACGGTGCCGCCCTCCTTCGAGGCCGGGCCGCGGGCGGTGACGTGGCGGGTGAACACCGCAAAATCGCTCCAGCCGCCGAGGATGCCGGTGTCGCGCACCGCCCCGTCGGCGACGAGGCCGACGATGCCCTTGCGCCGCGCCGCGGTCGACAGCAGGTCGCCGATCATCGCGACGTCGCTCCGCCCCCCGGCATCGATCACCACCACGTCGCCGGCCTGCGCCACCGCGATGGCGTGGTGGACGGCGCCGTAATCCTTCGGGTCGCAGACGGCGGTGACGGCGCTGCCGATGAGCGCCGGGCCCCCGGCGATGCGCCGCAGCGGCCGGATCGCCGGATCGACCTGGCTGCGGCCCTCCAGCAGATCGACCACCACCGCCACCGGCACGGCGGAAAAGCGCGCGATCAGCTCGGCGGAGAGGCGGGGCGGGGTCTCGGCGATGATGCGGGTCGGCATGGCGTTCCTCGATGAAGGGCCGTCTTCGCTTTGCGGCCGGTCTCCGATCTCTATAGGCTGTGCCGTAACGCGCCGACAGGCGCGAGGACGACATGGCTCCCCAAGGAAGGGGGCTCACGGGAGGATCGACATGGCGGAGGGCGGGAGCGCCCCGGGCTCGCGGCGGCTCGAGGGCAAGGTGGCGCTGCTGTTCGGCGCCGGCTCGGCGGGACCGGGCTGGGGCAACGGCAAGGCCGCGGCGGTGACCTTCGCGCGCCACGGCGCCCGGGTGGTCTGCGTCGACCTGCGGCGCGACGCGGCGGAGGAAACCGCCGAGATCATCCGCCGCGAGGACGGCGCCGCCACGGCCGCCGCCTGCGACGCCACCAACTCGGAGGCGGTCGCGGCCCTCGTCGCCGAGGTCATGGCCGCGCAAGGGCGCATCGACGTGCTGCACAACAACGTCGGCTACGCGCAGATGGGCGGCCCGGTCGAATTGAGCGAGGCCGACTGGCACCGCACCCTCGACCTCAACCTGACCACCTGCTTCCTCGCCTGCAAGCACGTGCTGCCGCACATGCTGGCGCAGCGCGCCGGCAGCATCATCAACATCTCGTCGGCAGCGGCGATCCGCTATACCGGCTATCCGTATGCCGCCTACTACGCGGCCAAGGCCGCGGTGAACAACTTCACCTTAGGCTTGGCGCTGCAATACGCGAAGGACGGCATCCGGGCGAACGCGATCATGCCCGGTTTGATGAACACGCCGCTGATCCACCAGCAGATCTCCGGCCAGTACCGGGACCCGGACGAGATGGTGCGGGCCCGCGACGCCGCCTGCCCGATGGGCCGGATGGGCACCGCCTGGGACGTCGCCAACGCCGCCCTGTTCCTCGCCTCCGACGAGGCCGCCTACATCACCGGCGTGGCGCTCCCCGTCGATGGCGGCCTGACCGGGAGGATCGCGTGACGCTTCAAGCCGCCTCCGACCTGCTCTGGCGCCACTGGCGGGAGGGACGGCTGCTCGCCGCCCTGCCGCCGGACCTCGCGCCCGCCGACCGCGCCACCGCCTACCGGATCCAGGCCCTGCTGGAGCCGCGCAGCGCTGAACCCCTCTATGGCTGGAAGATCGCCGCGACGAGTCTCGCCGGCCAGCGCCATATCGGTGCCGACGGGCCGCTCGCCGGGCGGCTGCTCGCCGAGCAGGTGCTGTCGGCGGAGGATGTGGTGCCTCTCGCCGGCAACCAGATGCGGGTGGCCGAGCCCGAGGTGGCGTTCCGCATCGGCGCCGACCTGCCGCCTCGCCCTCAGCCCTACACGGTCGACGAGGTGATGGCGGCGGTGGAGACGGCCCATCCGGCGATCGAGTTTCCGGATTCGCGCCTCGACGCCTTCGAGAGGGCAGGGGAGGCGGCCCTGATCGCCGACAATGCCTGCGCCCACCTCTTCGTCCTCGGCCCCCCGGCGCCGGAGGGCTGGCGTAGCCTCGACCTCGCCGCCATGCCGACCCGGATCGCCGCGGATGGCCGCGAGCCCTACCACGGCCGCGGCGGCAATGCCCTCGACGACCCGCGGCTCGCGCTCACCTGGCTCGCCAACGCGCTGTCGGGGCAGGGGATCACCCTGCGCCGGGGGCAGGTCGTGACCACCGGCACCACCACGGTGCCGCTGCCGATCCAGGCGGGAGACGTGGTGCGGGCGGAACTGGGGGACCTCGGCGAACTGACGGTGCGGGTCGGCGCGTAGCCTCGTCCTCCAGAAGCGACGGCCGGCTTCGCGATCGGGAGCCGTGGACAGCGAACGGCCCGCCATCCCGCCTCGGAACCTCACCATATAGCGAAGGGGCGGATCGGGCTGTCCCCTCCGCTCCCTTCGCCTGCAATCGCCTTGACAGGAGTGGCTGCCGCTCAGGCCGCCTTCACCCCTTCCAGGAACACCGCCACCTCACGCTCCAATTCGCCAGCATAGCGCCCGAGCCGATCCGCCGCACCGAGCACCTCCGCAGCGGCCGCCCCCGTGCTGCCGGCCTCGCGCTGCACCGCCACGATGCCGGTCGTCACGGCTTGCGTGCCTTGCGCTGCGTGCTGGACGTTGCGGGCGATCTCCTGGGTCGCCGTGCCCTGCTGGTCGACGGCGCCGGCCACGCCCTCGGCGATCTCCGACATCCGCTCGATCACCCCCGAAATGTCCTGGATCGCCTGCACGACCCCGCCGGTCGTCTCCTGGATGTGGCCGATCTGCTGGGCGATCTCGGCGGTGGCCCGGCTGGTCTGGTTTGCCAGTTCCTTCACCTCGGCGGCGACGACCGCAAAGCCCCGGCCGGCCTCGCCGGCCCGGGCCGCCTCGATCGTGGCGTTGAGCGCCAGCAGGTTGGTCTGGCCGGCGATCGAGGAGATCAGCGCCACGATGTCGCCGATCTGATCGGCGGATTTCACCAGGCGCCGCACCGTCTCGTCGGTCCGGCGCGCCTGATCGACGGCGTCGCGGGCGATGTCCGAGGATTGCGCCACCTGGGCGGCGATGCCGCCGATCGAGACCGACAGTTCCTCGCTCGCCGCCGCCACCATCTGGACGTTGGCGAGCGTCTGCTCGGCGGCACCCGCCACCTCGGCCGAGCGGCCGTTGGTGGTCTCGGCGGCCTGGGTCATGGTCCGGGCGGTCGCCTCCATGCCGGCGGCGGCTTCCCCTAAGGTCTCGGTCATCGCCACCACGTTGGCCTCGAAGGCGCGGGTCACGGCTTCGAGGCGCGCGGCCCGTTCCGCCTTGGCGGCGGCTTCCGCCGCGGCGGTCCGGTCGGCCTCGTCCTTGGCGACCAGCGCCTCGCGGAACACCCGCACGGTGCCCGCCATGGCGCCGATCTCGTCGCGGCGTCCCTGGGCCGGAACCGCGGTATCAAGGTCGCCGCCGGCGAGCGCCCGCATGGCGCCCGAGAGCTGGTCGATCGGCCGGGTGATGCCGCGCCCGATCAGGAGGGCCAGGGCCGCCCCGATGGCGCAGGCGAGCGCCACGCCGCCGGCGAGCAGCCACAGGGCCCGGTCGCGCTCGGCGGCGAGCTGGGACAATTCGCCCGCGCCAATCCCCTGCGCGGCCGAGACCAGCTCGCCCGAGCGCCGGTCGAGATCGGCGAGGATCGTGGCCTGGGCCGCATTCGCCTTCACGATCTCCGGAATGCTGTCCTTGAACCCCTGGACCTTCTGGCTCAGGTCGCGCAGCACGGCCTGGGCCGCGGCGTCGATGTCACCGTAGAGGATCGTCTCCGCCAGGGTGATGAGGGCGGCGGCGGTCGCGTCGAGCGCCTTGGCGGCGTCGGCGTCCCGCGTCAGGATCACGCGCTGCTCGAGCATCTGCGCCTCCTTGGCGGCGGAAATCGCCTTGCCGCTGGCGATGAGCAGGCTCGTCGCCGAGGCGACCTTGTCCTGCTGCTCGCGCAGCGTGACCTGGGCGGCGGTCTGGGCGTTGTTCTGCGCCTGCTCGACCTGCCGCAGGCCGACGATCAGGCCCCCGAACAGCGGCGCCAGATCCTCCGACCGCTCCGCTTTCCCGCCCGGCCCGATGGGCATGTCGAGTTTGGCGCGGTATCCCTCCAGCGCCGTCAGGGCCGGCGCGACGGCGTCGAGCGAGGTCATGGCGCCGACACGGCGCAGCAGCACCGCGACCGAATTGATCTTC
Source organism: Methylobacterium aquaticum (assembly GCF_001043915.1). Lineage (GTDB taxonomy): Bacteria > Pseudomonadota > Alphaproteobacteria > Rhizobiales > Beijerinckiaceae > Methylobacterium > Methylobacterium aquaticum. The sequence goes on from NZ_LABX01000051.1 coordinate 32,983, forward strand.
GATTGCAGTTCGAGCGCCCCGTCATCGCCCTCGCCCGAGAGATAGCCGACCTGGAGAACCTGCATTTCGAGGGCTGAGCGGATCGCGAAGGCGACCACGACGGCGGTGCTGGTGGCGGTCTTCTGGTCGGCCAGCGCCTTGTCGAGGGCCTTGCCGGCCTCGGCGAGCTGGCGCTCCTGGGCCGTGCCGATGCCGGCCACCGTCGTCTGCAACTCGGCGATCAGGGCGGCGTGGCGGTCCTGGAGGTTCCGCGTCGTCGCCTTCTGCGGGCCGAAGGCTTTCACGGCCGCCTCGAACCCGTCGATGGCGCTGACGATGGCGGTGGCGGCCGCGGCGGCCTGCGGGTCGTCCGCGAGACGGCCCGAGAAGGCACCGGAGCTCGCCCGCACCCGGCCGATCGCCGCCTTCAACGCATCGTCGCGGCGCGCATCGTCGCTCTTGAGGGCGCGGTCGGTGGCGAGGGCCAGATCCCCGATCTCGCCCGCGAGCAGCTGCGCGGCGTTGGCCGTATCGACCCGCCGCGCGAAGCCCGTCAGGCTGTGCCACCCGATCGCCGCGACCGCGACCGTCAGCAGGAGGATGAGACCGAACCCCCCGAACACGCGCGCCCTGATCGACATGTCTTTGGTCTCCTTAACGCGGGCACAATGGCAGGGATGTCTGAAGCAATTCCTACTATAATGATGCAACCCGAGATTGTTTTAGCAGATTTTTGCTTTGTCTCCCCTTGTCCCAGGGTCAGGGAATCAGCCGGCTGGTGCGCAGGCGCGTGAACAGGTCGGTGAAGGCGTCCTCGGTGGGCTGGTAATCGAGGAAGCCGAGGCGGCGGCTCTTGCTCATATCGGTCACGACCTCGATCGGACGGCCGAGATCGGCATCGGTATGCCAGGGTGAGGCGAGGCGGTTCAGGTCCGGCTCGGCAAGGCCGTGCGTCTTCGCGATCCCGGCCCAGAGCGGGGCGTCCCCGGCCATCTGCGCCTCGAGCGGCTGCACCGTCCCGTCGAAGGGTGCGGGCTCGATCCCGAACCAGGCGGCCAGCCGCCCCCACATCCAGCTCCAGCGGAAGACGTCGCCGTTGACCACGTTGAAGTCCTGGTTTGCCGCCTGCGGAACGGTGGAGGCCCACAGCAGGTGGCGCGCCAGCAGCCGGGCGTCCGTCATGTCGGTGAGCCCGTTCCACTGCATGGCCGAGCCGGGGAAGCGGAACGGCCGGCCGGTCTCGCGGCAGAGGGTGGCGTAGACCGCGAGCGTGGTGCCCATGTTCATCGCGTTGCCGACCGCCTTGCCGATGATGGTGTGCGGGCGATGCACGCTCCACGAAAATCCGTCCCGCCGGGCCGCCGCGAACACCGCGTCCTCCTGGGCGTAATAGAAGTTCTCGATCTCCAGCCGTCCCTGCTCCTCGCGGAACGGGGTCTGCGGCACGGTGCCCTTCCCGTAGGCTTCGAACGGCCCGAGATAGTGCTTCAGCCCCGTCACCAGCGCGACGTGGCGCACGCTGCCGGCCGGTTGCACGGCGTCGAGGAGGTTGCGCACCATCGCGCCGTTGACCCGGATCATCTCGGCCTCGGTCGGGCGACGCATCCAGGTCGAGAGCACCACCCGGGTCGGCCGGTGCGGCGCGAGGGCCGCCTTGAGCCCCTCCGCATCCTGAAGGTCGGCGGCGACCGGCACGACCCCGGCTTGCGCCGGCGGGGTGCGGGCGAGCCCCAGCACCGTCCAGCCGGCCTCGCCCATCACCGCCGCCGCGGCGCTGCCGACGATCCCGCTCGCTCCGACGATCAGCACGGTCTCCGTCATGGTCGGTCCCCTTGTTCGCTCCTGGTCCCCGGGACAACGCCGGCGGGCGCGCGAGGTCCCGACGATCAGGGGAGCCTATGCCGGAGGGCCGCCGCAACGGCATAGCGTGCTCGCCCTAAGCGGACTTGCGTGGGCAGGCCAACGTCTTATCCGCTTAGATTGTTGTTTTATCGCCGATTTTCGTCGCGAAACCGGCAACCACTTTTGCGAACTCTGCTTAGGTCGTCAGGCAAGCGGAGCCGGCGGCGGGGATCCGCGTTGCTCAACGCGGCAGCGGGGCCGACGATGCGCCCGGGCATGCCCGTGGAGGCGCTCGTGGGTCAGCTCGCGACGGTGGACGAGGATCCGTCATCGAAGGCGGTGGCCCGGGAGCCGGACCGGCGGTTGAAGCCGGCCCTGATCCTCGGCGCCCTCGGGGTCGTCTACGGTGATATCGGCACGAGCCCGCTCTACGCCTTCAAGGAGGCGGTGCGGGCGGCCGGCCACGGCCAGGCCGAGCCGGCGGCGGTGATCGGCGCGGTGTCGCTGATCCTGTGGGCGCTCATCGTCGTGGTGTCGCTCAAATACGCGGTGCTGATCCTGCGGGCCGACAATCACGGCGAGGGCGGCATCGTGGCGATGCTGGCGCTCCTCGGCGCCCGCCATGCCGAGCCGCGCAGCTGGGCCGGTCTCCTCCTCGTGGTCGGGCTGATCGGCGCCGCGCTCCTCTACGGCGACGGGGCGATCACGCCGGCGATCTCGGTGCTCAGCGCCGTCGAGGGCCTGAAGGTCGAGGCGCCCGGCCTCGCCCGGGCCGTGGTGCCGATCACCCTGGTGATCCTGGTCGGGCTTTTTCTGATCCAGAGCCGGGGGGCGGCCTTCATCGGGCGAATCTTCGGCCCGGTGATGCTGGTGTGGTTCGTGGTCATCGCCTTGCTGGGCTTAGGCGGCATCCTGCAAGCGCCGCAGATCCTCGCGGCGCTCAATCCCCTGAGGGCAGTCGACTTCCTGACCCATGCGGGCTTCGCCGTCAGCTTCGCGATGCTCGGCGCGGCCTTCCTGGCGGTGACCGGCGGCGAGGCGATGTATGCCGATCTCGGCCATTTCGGTGCCCGGCCGATCCGGCTCGCCTGGTTCGGCCTGGTGCTGCCGGCGCTCGTCGTCAACTATTTCGGGCAAGGAGCCGTGCTGCTCGCCGAGCCCAACGCGATCGAGAACCCGTTCTACCATCTTGCCCCCGGCTGGGCACATTACCCGCTGATCGGGCTCGCCACGCTCGCCACCGTCATCGCCTCGCAGGCGATCATCTCGGGCGTGTTCTCGCTGACCCAGCAGGCGATCCAGCTCGGCTTCCTGCCCTTCATCCGCATCGTCCACACGGCGCGCGACGCTCAAGGCCAGATCTACGTGCCGGCGGTGAACTGGCTTTTGGCCATCGCCACCTTGAGCGCCGTGCTGATCTTCGAGACCTCGGACGCGCTGGCCGGCGCCTATGGCATCGCGGTCTCGCTGCTGATGGCGATCACGACGCTGCTCGCGGCGCTCATCGCCCGGCGCTGGGGTTTCAACCCGATCCTCGTCTTCCTGGTCAACGGTGCCTTCCTGACGATCGACCTCGTGTTCCTGGCCGCCAACAGCGTGAAGGTGCTCGAGGGCGGCTGGTATCCGCTGGTGCTCACCGCGATCGTCGCCGTGACGATGCTGACCTGGCTCCAGGGCACGCGCCTGGTCGAGGCCAACCGGGCCGGCGCCCGCCAGGACGAGGGCGCCTTCCTGGCCGCCTTGCGCGACCATCCGCCGATCCGCCTGCCGGGGGCGGGGGCGTTCCTGTCCGCGGCCACCAAGGGCATCCCGGTCCACATGACCCGGCTCCTGGAGCGCAGCCATGCCCTGCCGGCCCGCTGCACCATCGTCACCGCCCTCTACGAGGAGCGGCCGGCGGTGGCGGCGACCGACCGGGCCGAGGTGACCCGGATCGCCCCCGACCTCTACCGCGTGACGCTCCGCTACGGCTTCATGGAGGAGGCGTCGATCCCCGACGGCCTGGCCTGCGCGGTCGCCCATTGCGGGTTGCCAGCCGATTTCGTCGACGACGTCACAGTCTTCGTCGGCCACGCGACGATCATCCCGAAGCGCAACGGCCAGGGCATGGCGGCGTGGCGCGAGGCCCTGTTCGCCTTCCTGATGCGCAACGGCGAGCGCACCGGCGCCTTCTTCTGCGTGCCGACCCGGCAGGTGATGGAGGTCGGGACGGAGATCGAGATCTGAGGCGGGATCGCGGTCACGCCCTCCCGCTCGCGGGCCGTTCCCCCAGCCTCGCGCCAAGGCGCAGCAGGTAGCCATCCGGATCCTGCACCAGGAACTGGCGCTGCCCGACCTCGATGGGGCCGGCCCGGTACCAGGCATCCTCGACCGTCATGAAGAGCGGCCATCCGGCCGCGTCCAGTCGCTCCAGGACCGGCTCCACCGCCGCGACCTCGATCTGGAGGTTGATGCCTCGTCCCAGCGGCCGCTCCATCGGGCCGGTCAGCCAGTGCCGGGCGGACGGGTTGTACTGGTCCAGCATCACCTGCGCCCCGTCGCGATCGAGATAGGCGAAGCCGTTCTCCGGCCGGTCGTAGGCGATGCGGAAGCCGATCAGATCGACCCAGAAGCGCAAGCTCGTGGCGAGATCGGCGACCACGAGTTCGGGGACCAGTTTCGCGCGCTTCAGTGAGTCCGTCATGCTCGCCTCCGATCCCGGGCCCGCTTCCGGTTGACCTCATGCCGCCGATCCCCGACGGTTCCCGCAACGGCGCCCACGACGCGCGCCGAAGGAAACGCGGTGGCGGCCTGGCCGCCCCGGGGAGGGGACATGAGCCTGTACCACACGCTCGCCGCGCGGGCGCAAGCCGGCAATCCTGTCAGGATCGGGGTGATCGGGGCCGGCAAGTTCGGCTCGATGTTCCTGTCGCAGGCGCCGCGCACGCCGGGGCTGCACGTCGTCGGCATCGCCGATCTCGACCCGCAGCGGGCGCGTGCCGCGCTCGACCGGGTCGGCTGGCCGGCGGAACGCTATGAGGCCAAGAGCGTCGCCGAGGCGATGCGCCAGGGCACCACCGTCCTCACCGACGACGCCGAGGGCCTGATCGCCGCGGACGGGATCGAGGTGATCGTCGAGGCGACGGGGCACCCGGGCGCCGGCATCCGCCACGCGCTCGCCTGCTGCCGCCACCGCCGCCACATCGTGATGGTCAATGTCGAGGCCGACGCGCTGGCGGGGCCCCTGATCGCCCGCCGGGCGGCGGAGGCCGGGATCGTCTATTCCTTCGCCTATGGCGACCAGCCGGCACTCATCGCCGAGATCGTCGACTGGGCCCGCACGGCGGGCTTCCGGGTGGTCTGCGCCGGCAAGGGCACCAAGTACCTCCCGGTCTACCACGCCTCGACCCCCGACACGGTCTGGGGCCATTACGGCTTCTCGCCGGAGCAGGTCGCCGGCGGCGACTTCAACCCGCAGATGTTCAACTCCTTCCTCGACGGCACCAAGTCGGCGCTGGAGATGGCGGCGGTGGCCAATGCCTGCGACCTGACCCCGCCACCCGCCGGCCTCGCCTTCCCGGCTTGCGGCGTCGACGACCTGCCGACCCTGCTGAAGCCCCGATCGGCCGGCGGCATCCTGCCGGTGGACGGCACCGTCGAGGTGGTGTCGTCGCTCGAGCGCGACGGCCGTCCCGTCTTCCGCGACCTGCGCTGGGGCGTCTACGCCACCTTCGAGGCGCCGTCCGACTACGTCCGCAAGTGCTTTGCCGAGTACGGCCTGAAGACCGACCCGAGCGGGCGCTACAGCGCGATGTACAAGCCCTATCACCTGATCGGGCTCGAACTCGGCCTGTCGGTCGCCAGCATCGCGGTGCGGGGCGAGCCGACCGGCACCACACGGGGCTTCTCCGGCGACGTGGTGGCGACCGCCAAGCGCGACCTGAAGGCCGGCGAGCGCCTGGACGGGGAGGGGGGCTACACCGTCTATGGCCGGCTGATGCCGGCGAGCGACTCGCTCAAGGCCGGCGGCCTGCCGATCGGGCTCGCCCACGGCCTCACCCTCACCCGGCCTGTCGCCGCCGGAACGCCGGTTTCCTGGGACGACGTCTCGTACTCGGCCGACGATCCGGCGATCCGTTTCCGGCGGGAGATGGAAGAGGCGTTTCGGGCGGAGGTGGGATAGGCGCCGGGCGCCCTGACCCTCCACCATTGCGGGGGAGAGTTCAGCCGGGCGTGCCTAAATCTGAAATTCCGGATCCACCGGCACCTGCATTCCGGTGACCAGCGCGTTGGTGGTGTTCGCCATCCCGATCACCGCCAGCAACTCGCCGTGCTGCGCTTCGGTCATGCCCTTGGCGCGCGCCGCGGCGGTGTGGGAGTGGATGCAGTAGCTGCACCCGTTGGCGGTCGAGACCGCGATGTAGATCAGCTCCTTGGTCAGCGGGTCGAGGACGCCGTCGGCGGCCATCACCTGCTTCAGGTCGGCCCAGGTCCGCTCCAGAACCGTCGGCTGGTTGGCGAGCGCGCGCCAGAAATTGTTGATGAAGTCCGAGCGGCGCACCGCCCGGATGTCGTCGAACACCGCCTTGACGCGGGGATCGGCATCCGCCTCCGCGTCGGTCCAGAGCCTCACGGTCGCCATGGTCAGCCTCCTCGTGTCGGGAGGCGCATGATCCCGGATGCGGCGGCGCCCGTCGAGATCAGGACCGGCGGTCGTTGCTGGCGACGGCACGCAAGGCGGCCTCGCGGTCGGCGTCGTTCATCACCTGGCGACAGGCCGGGCTCAGCTTCGGTTTCTCCCGCCGCAGGCAGGCGGTGATCCGCGAGATGTTCGGAATCTCGCCGGCGCAGAGGCGCCAGACATCGGGGGTGCAGGCCGCGCGTTGCGCGCTGGTGGCCTCCGCGAAGGCCGGTCCCGCCCCGCAGAGAGCCAGGGTCACCAGTCCGGTACGGATGAGCGATGTCCTCATGACAAGTCCCCATGGTGCGAGATCAGCATTTGGACATCGGCGGCTTAAAAAGACCGGCGCAAGTGTTGCGATGTGCCGGTTTCGCTGTCCATGGTTGAAGTATGATCAATGCCGGACGGGGGTCAATCGCAAGTCGATGCAAGACCTCGGGGCGACACGTCGTCGTGTGTGGTGGAGCACGTAGACGGTCGACGGCTCTCGACGTTGCGATGCAGCGAAAGACTTGTCGGGAGGGGGCCGCCGAGCCGATCGATTGATGATCGATTGGGGTGGAGCGACGTTGTCCCCGTCGGGATGGGGCAGCGATGGATGCGTGGGGGTGAGCACGCGGAGCCTGTCGGACGGGCGAGGGTGGGCCCACCGCAGGCCTGCCGTCAATGTAAAAATCGATCTTTTACTTCAACGCCGGCTTTGATTTTCGATTTGAAAAACATGTAGTCTGTTTTTTTATAAGGAATATTATGATGACATCAGTCGTCAAGTCCCGCCGCCCGAAAAAAATACCCTTGATTACGTTCTCAAAATTTTACCAAAACTCTGGTCCTGTATCGAAAATTTGAGATAACTCGTCGGCCGGGTGCATCGCCATCTGGTTACGATGGTATGATTATGAACGGTCGAGAGAAAATGATCTTGGGGATGACGCGGATTTCGACGGAAGGCTTCACGGCTTCAAAAATGATCCTGATCGCGATCTGACCGGATCGACGGTCTTGACAGGTGTCCGGTCGTTCCGGGCTCCGAGCCCGGAACGACGCGCCAGGACGGGAGCGGGCGGGCGCCGCCCGAACGGGCTCTCAGCCGCGCCGGGATGCGGCGGCGTCGAAGCCGTCCGGCACCCGGCCGGAGGGCGTGGCGAGGGCGTAGGGGCCGCGGGCCAGGAACCGGCCGGAACCCGGCTCGGCCAGGACCTGCCCGTCGCGCACCGCGATCTCGCCGCGCCGGATGGTCAGCGTGGGCAGGCCCTTGAGGCGCATCCCCTCCCAGGGCGTGTAGTCGATGGCGTGGTGCAGGTCGGCATTCGTCAGGACCCGCTCGGCATCCGGGTTCCACAGCACCAGATCGGCATCCGCCCCCGGTGCCAGGGTCCCCTTCCGGCCGGCGAGGCCGAACAGGCGGGCGGCGTTGGTCGAGGTCAGGCGCACGAAGGTCGGCAGGTCGATGCGCCCGGCGGAGACGCCCTCCGAGAAGAGCACCGGCAGCCGGGTCTCGATCCCCGGCACGCCGTTCGGGATCGCGTTGAAGGCCGGCATCCCGTCGGGGCGGGCGCCCGCGCCGCCCTGGCCGTAGCCGCTGCTGCCCGGGTCGCGCTTGGCGGTGGCGAAGGAGAAGCCGCAATGGTCGGAGGAGACCACGTCCAGCGTGCCCTCGCGGATGCGGGCCCAGATCCGCTCGGATTCGCCCGGGGCCCGCAGCGCCGGCGAGCACACCACCTTGGCGCCCTCGAAATCGGGCTTGCCTAAGTCGTCGGTGGAGAGGGTGAGGTATTGCGGGCAGGTCTCGCCCCAGACCTTGATGCCGCGGGCTCTCGCCCGGGCGATTTCTTCGGCCGCCTCGTCGCAGGAGACGTGGAAGACCTGGATCGGCTGGTCGACCAGCTCGGCCAGCGCGATCGCCCGGTGCGTCGCCTCGCGCTCGACCACCGGCGGGCGGGCCCAGGCGTGCTGGAGCGGGTCGGTGAGGCCGGCCTCCAGGAGGGCGCGGATGCGCCAGCCGATGGCGTCGTAGTTCTCACAATGCACCGTCACGAAGGCGCCGAGGCGCCGGGCGGTCGCCAGCACGTCCAGGAACTGCCCGTCGGTGAGGCGCAGGGGATCGTAGGTGAGGAAGACCTTGAGGCTGCGGATGCCGCGGGCGACGAGGGCCGGCACCTCGCGGTCCAGCACGTCGGGGGTCGGATCGGTGATGATCTGGTGGAAGCTGTAATCGGCCCGCGAGGCGCGCGCCCGGGCCTCGTAGCCCTCGGCGGTCGCCGCGATCGGGTGTCCCTTCCATTGCGGCACGAAGCAGATGAACGAGGTGGTGCCCCCGGCGAGCGCCGCGGCCGAGCCGCTCGAAAAGCTCTCCTCCTGCACGCCGCCGCCCTCGGACGGCTCCTCGATATGGCAATGCGGGTCGAGGCCGCCGGGCGTGACGATCATCCCCTTGGCGTCGATCTCCTCGCGGCCGCGCCGCAGGCCCCGGCCGAGGGCCGCGATCACCCCGTCGCGCACCCCGACATCGCCCTCGAACACCTCCGCCGGGCCGGCGAGCGTCGCGCCGCGCACCACCAGGTCGTAGTCGAAATCGTGGCTCGGCATCGCAAGGCCCTCCCTCGTTGCGAGCGGTGTAGGAAGTGTCTCGGAACGCTGTCAATTCCGGTGCCGGGGCGATCGGCCGCGCTGCCGGGAGGTTGGGCAGGGCGCCCGCAATTCGGGCGCGTCCCCCGGAACCGTGCCCGCGCGGGCGGCATCGGATCCGACAGCGGGTTTGACAAGATTTCCGGACAGGCGGACAAGGACGGCACCGCAGAGGTTCCGGCCGCGTTCGAGCCGACGGGGATCCCGCCGGCTCGGCGCGGGCATAAGGCGCCCGCGGCCCATGTGGAGGAACCCCCGATGACGATTCGTTCGGATGGCCCAAGCCGGCGTGGCCTGATGCTCGGTGCCGCTGCCGCCGCGGTGACGGCCGGGCTGCCGGGCGCGGCGGGCGCCAAGGCGCCGATGCTGCGCAGCCAGAGCCCGTATTTCTACCGCTTCACCCTCGGCGATGCCGAGGCCACGATGGTCTCCGACGGCACCCTGCCGCTCGGCGACCCCCATGCCAACTTCCTCGGCCTCACCCCGGCCGAGATGGACGCGCAGCTGACCCGCAACTTCCTGCCGCTCTCGAACGCGGTGCTGGAGCAGAACATCCTGATCCTCAACACCGGCAGCAAGCTGGTGCTGTTCGATACCGGCATGGGCTCGCTCAAGCTGTTCGGGCCGACCACCGGCAAGCTGCTCAGCACGATGCGCCAGGCCGGCATCGACCCGAAGGACATCGACGCCGTGGTGATGAGCCATGCCCATGTCGATCATTGCGGCGGCTGCGTCGGCGACGACGGCACGCCGCACTTCCCCAACGCCCAGTACTACATCTCGCAGGCCGATTTCGATTACTGGACCGATCCCGCCAAGGTTCCGGCCTCGTTCAGCGCCTTCCTCGACACGGCCCGCAAGAACCTGCTGCCGATCCGCGACCGGCTGGTCTTCGTCAAGGACGGGCAGGAATTCCTCCCCGGCATCCAGGCGCTGGCCGCGCCGGGCCACAGCGTCGGCCATACGATGTTCATGATCACCTCGGGCAAGGACAGCCTCTGCTACCTCGGCGACCTGACGCATCACCCGGTGCTGCTGATGGAGAAGCCGCTGACCGAGTTCGCCTACGACACCGACCCGAAGCAATCGGCCCAGACCCGGCTCAAGATGCTGACCATGCTGGCCAAGAACCGCATTCCAGTCCTGGCCTACCACTTCGCCTGGCCGGGCATCGGCCACGTCGCGGAGAACGGGCAGGGCGGGTTCCGCTACTATCCGCAGGCGATGAAGATGGACCTGTAGGGGGCATCGGGGCCGGCGCGTCACGCGCGCCGGCTCACCCCGCCTTCGGCCGCGGCCCGTAGGACTTGAACCGCTCCATCGCCTCCGCCACCTCGGCCTCGCTCAGAATGTGCGGCCGGCCGACCTGGAGCGCCACGGCATATTGCCGGCACAGGGTTTCCAGCTCCACGGCGAGCCACAGCGCCTTGGCGAGGGTCGGGCCGGTGGCGATCATGCCGTGATTGGCGAGCAGGCAGCAGGTGCGGTCCTGAAGCGCCTCCAGCGCCCGCTGCGACAGTTCCTCGGTGCCGAACAGCGCGTAGCCGCCGCAGCGCACGGTCGGCCCGCCGGCGGCGGCGATCATGTAATGGGCCGCCGGGATGTCCTTCCGGCACATCGCGAAGGCGGTGCAGTAGGTCGGGTGGGCATGAACGATGGCCGAGACGTCGGGGCGGGCCCGCAGGATGTCGCGGTGGAAGCGCCACTCGGAGGAGGGCGCGAGGGGATGGTCGGCCCGGCCGTCCATCGTCATCGGCACGATGTCGTCGGGCGTCATCTCCTCGTAGGGCAGCCCCGACGGGGTGATGAGCAGGCCGTCGCCGAACCGCGCCGAGACGTTGCCGGCCGTGCCCTGGTTCAGGCCCTGATCCGCCATGCTGCGGCAGGTCGCGACGATGCCGGCGCGCAACGTCGCTTCGGTGTCAGCCATTCCCCGCCTCCTGTCTCTCCCTGGCGTCAGCCATAGAGTCTTGCCGCCGCCCGAGCCAGAGGCCGTTGACGAGCCAGGCCAGCGACAGCGGCACCGCCAGGACCGACAGGGCGGTGGCGCTCATCCCCAGCCACCCCACGAGCCCGTAGGACCAAGCGCCGACCTGGTCGCCGAGGCGGTACACCACCGTGTCGATGAAGGCTTTGGCCTTGTAGCGGTCCTCTCGCGGCAGCACGGTAAACAGCACCTCGCGCACCGGCCGGGCGATGGCGAAGTTGCCGGCCCGGCGCAGCACGCCGAACACCACCACGCTGGCGATGGTGGGCGCCACCGCGAGCAGCCCGAAGCCGAGCGCGCTGACGAGGGGCAGGATCGCCAGGGTGAGCCCGACGCCGAGGCGCCTGACGATCCGCCCGGTGAGGAAGAGCTGGATGCCGAGCGTCAGCACGTTCACCGCGAGGTCGACGCTGGCGAAGAACGCCGTCTGCGAGCCGCGATCCGGGAAGCTGCGCTTCGCGATGCCGGCCTGCTCGAAGTAGAGGAAGGTCGAGGTGATCGAGAACAGGAGCAGGAACAGGCAGATGCCGAGCAGGTAGGGCGAGCCGAGCACCCGGCTGATCCCGGCGAACGGGCTGCCGCCGATCGCCTGAGCGGCCGCTCCCGGCTCGCGCGACAGGGCGTCGGAGATCCGCGACAGGCCCCGCAGGCTGATGACCGCCACTTCGAGGAGGGCGGCGGCGGCGAGCAGCAGGAAGGGAATCGGCACGTCCCGCGCCAGCACGGCGGTGACGGCCGAGCCGGTGATGGCGCCGAGCGTCGCGCCCGCCGCGATGAAGCCGAACAGCCTCTTGCCCTGCTCGGTGTTGAACACGTCGACGATCGTCGCCCAGAAGATCGAGACCACGAACAGGTTGAAGATCGACAGCCAGACGAAGAACACCCGGCCGATCCACACCGCCTCGTCGGGTCCGCTGCGATACAGCACCACGGCGAAGACCAGGATGTTGGCGGCGAAGAAGCGGTAGGTGATCGGGATGAAGCGGGCCCGCGGCAATTGTCGCACCAGCCAGCCGAACGGCACGTTGAGCACCAGCATGCCGATGAGGGTGGCGGTGAACAGCCAGGGCAGGTTCTCGAGCCCGCCGGCCAGCCCCATCTGGTCGCGGATCGGCCGCATCACGTAGTAGGACGAGAGCAGCGCGAAGATGTAGAGCCAGGCCCAGCCGAGGGCCGGCACCTCCTCCGGCCGCACGTCGGTCAGGCGCCGGAGCCAAGCCGGCACTTTCACGCCGGCCTGCGCCGCCTGCGCGGCGTCAGGGGTCATTCGGTGACCCCGAAAGCCTTGCGGGCGTCCTGCGCCGTGGCGTCGTGGCCGAAGCCCGGGCTGCCCATCTGGAATGTCCTTGCCGCGTCGAGGCCGCCGACCACCACCGGCTCGAAGCCGGCATCGCGCACCAGGGTCGACGCGACGCCGAGCGCCTGCTTGTCGTCGCCGGCGATCGGCACCGCCATCGCGGGCCCGCTGCGATGGGCATTCTGGGCGAAGAGCTTGTAGTTCGCCGCGTTGAAGGCCCGCACCAGCCGCGCGCCGGGCAGGTACTTGGCCGAGGTGGCGCCGATGCCGGCGCTCTCGGCCTCCGCCGCGAGATCACCGTCGCGCGCCTTCGTGGCGTTGCCGGCATCCAGCACGACCTTGCCCTTCAGGAGGCTGCCATAGGTCTTGCCCAGTTCCGGATAGGCCCGGTACGGCACCGCGATCAGCACCGCGTCGCCGAAGGCGAGGGCCTGCTCGACCGTGCCGGCCTTGGCGAGCGGCCCGAGCGTCTCGACGAGGGGCTTCAGATCCTCCGGGTGGCGTGAGGCGAACATCACCGGATGGCCGGCCTTGACCCACAGGCCCCCGATGGTGCCGCCGATATTGCCGCCGCCAATCACCGCGATCGGTGTCTTGGCATCCTGCGCGACGGTGGGGGCTGCGGCGAGTGCCCAGGAAAGCGCCCCGGCGAGCAGCAGCGTGCGGCGGTCACAGGCCATCGATGAACTCCTCCATCTTGCGGCGGGTCGCGGCGTCCGGCAGGCGGCCGCGGGCAGCGCCGAGATTGTCCTCGGCGTAGCGGACCTGCGCCGTGCCCGGCACCGGGCAGGTCACCGCCTCGTGCGACAGGACGTATTTGAGAAAGAATTGCGGCCAGCTCGCACACTCGAACTCGGCGGCCCAGGGTGGCAGCTCGCGGCCGCGCACCAGGTTGAACAGCCGCTCGCGCCCGAACGGCACGTTGACCATCACGGCGATGCCGCGGTCACGCGCGAGAGGCAGGATGCGTGCGGCGGCCTGGCGGGCATCGACGGCGTAATTGACCTGGATCACGTCGAGCGTGTCCGACGTCATCAGGGCTTCGAGGTCGCCGTACTGCGTCTCGGCCCAGGTGGTGGCGCCGAGATAGCGGATGCGCTTCCTCTCCTTCAGTTCGCGCAGGAGCGGCAGCTGCGCCTGCGGGTCGATCAGGTTGTGGACCGCGATCAGGTCGATCCGGTCGGTGCCGAGGCGGCGGAACGACTGCTCGATCTGCGCCAGCCCCGCCTCGCGCCCGCGCGCCGCCACCTTGCTGCACAGGAAGACCTTGTCGCGAAGCTTTGTCTCGGCGAGGATCCGGCCCAGCACCTCCTCGGCCCGGCCGTAATCCGGCGCGGTGTCGATCACGGTGCCGCCCAAGGCGACGAACTTCGCCACGGTCTCGCGCAACGGCGTCATCGCGTCCGAATCCGGCGCCACGTCGTAGCGCCGCGAGGTGCCGATGCCGATTGCCGGCACCGTCTCGCCGGTGGAGGGGATCGGGCGGCGGATCAGGCCATCGCCCTGCGCCACGAGCCGGCCGGGTAGGAGGCCGGCCGCCAGGGAACACGCGAAGGAGCCGGCCAGCACGGCGCGGCGGTGGAGCGTCATGCGGGCTTCCTTTGCAACTCGTCGTTGGGGGGAGAGTAGGGCGCGGGGGGAGTCCTGCCCACGCCCGGCCCGCACACAAGAACTTGAGGGAAAGCAGTTGGGGATGGCGCGCGGAGCGTCCCCGCGTGGCGGGAGCGACATCGCGAGGATCGCCTCGCTCCCACCCTCGACCTCAGGATGAGGTCACCGATGGGAATGAGCGGTGCCGGCCGATCAAAGACGGGATTTCACCCCACCCGCGCCGGCAGGCGCAGGAAGCCGCGGAAGCGCACCCGCTGCGAGCGCTCCGGCACCCCGTCGAGGCGGTAATCCGGGAAGCGGGCAAGGAAGCGCGACAGCGCGATCCGGCCCTCCAGCCGGGCCACCGCCATGCCGACGCATTGGTGGATGCCGCTGGCGAAGGCGAGGTGGCGGTTGGGGTCGCGGGTGACGTCAAAGGCGTCGGGGTCGGAGAACTGTGCGGGGTCGCGGTTGGCGGCGCCGATGCCGAGCGTGATCTGGGTGCCGGCCGGGAAGGCGCGTCCGTCGATCGCGAAATCCGCCGCGGCGACGCGGTTGCCGAGCTGGTTCGAACTCTCGAAGCGCAAGATCTCCTCCACGCCCTTGCGCATCAGGTCCGGCTCGGCGAGGAGCCACGCCCGCGCGTCCGGATGCTCGGTCAGCAGATGCAGTCCGTTGCCGATCAGGTTGGTGGTGGTCTCGTGCCCGGCATTGAGGATGAAGATGCAGTTCTGATGCAATTCCTCGGGCGAGAGCCGCTCGCCGCCGACCTCGCCCTGGATCAGGCGGGTGAGGATGTCCTTGTCCGGATCGCCCGGATGACGGCGGCGCTCCGCGACGAGGCGGTCGAGATAGGCCAGAAATTCGGTCACCGCCCGGTTGCCGGCGGCCTCGACCTGCCGCGACAGCACGGGTTCGAGGGCGCCGAGGATCGCCAGCGACCAGTCGCGCAGCGGCCCGCGCTCGTCCCGCGGGACGCCGAGCAGGGTGCCGATCACCTCGACGGGGATCGCCGCGGCGAAGTCCTCGATCAGGTCGATCCGGCCCCGCGCTTCCGCGGCGTCGAGAAGACCATCCACCAGCGCGACGATGCCGGCCTCCATCGCGGTGACGGCCCGGGGCGTGAGCGCGCCCGCGATGATGCGCCGGACCCGGGTGTGGCGGGGCGGATCGTTGAAGACGAGGCTCGTGGTGTGGTGGCGGTAGAGCGGGGAAGGCTCCGCCTCCGCCCGGAACTCAGGACCGTTGAACTTGGCGCCGAACTCGACGGTCTTGTCCGAGCTGAAGGTCGCCGCGTCCTTGTAGACCCGCTCCAGGTCGGCGTAGCGGGTGAGCAGGATCTGCCCGTCGCCGAGTGGGTGGACCGGGGCGTGCTCGCGGAGCGCCGCATAGACCGGGTAGGGGTTCGCGATGAACCCCTCCGGCAGGCGCCGCAGATCGAACCCCTCGGCGAGGGCGGGGTCGCTCATCGGGGTCACCCGCGCTCCTTCGGGGCGCAGGCCGGGTTCATCGGCAGGAACGCCTCGTCCTTCGGGATGGTGCGCAGGACCTCGTAGAGGTCCCAGGGGCCCTTGGAGGCGGCAGGCTCCTTCGCCCGGTAGAGCACGGGGTCGTAGAGGAGGCGCCCGTCGGCCCGCAAGGTGGCGGGGTGGTCGAAGAACGCCACCGGCAGGGCCCGCATGGCCGCGTTGGCGGCGACCGCCTCGTCGGTGCCGGCCTGATCGACCGCCTTCAGGTAATGGCTGACGGCCGTGTAGATCAGCGCCTGGTTCTTCGTCGGCATCGCGCCGGTGCGCTCCTGGAAGCGTTTGGCGAAGGCGCGGGAGGCGTCGTTCTGATCCCAGTAGAAGGCTTCCGAGAAGGTCAGGCCGTGGGCCACCGGCAGGCCGAGGCCCTTGATGTCGGTGACGTAGACGAGGAAGCCCGTCAGTGTCTGGCGACCATTGGTCAGGCCGAACTCGTCCGCCTGCTTGACCGCCTTGGTGAAGTCGTCGCCGACGCTGGCGAAGGCGACCACGTCCGCCCCCGAGCTTTGCGCCTGGAGCAGGAAGGACGAGTAGTCGGCGGTGTTGATCGGGTGGCGCGAGGTGCCCACCACCTTGCCGCCCAGCGACTCGACGACCTGGGTCGCCTCCTTCTGCAACGCATGGCCGAAGGCGTGGTCGACGGTAATGAAGTACCAGGACTTTCCGCCGCGCTCGAACACCGCCCGGGCCGTGCCGGCGGTGAGCGCGTGGGTGTCGTCGGTCCAGTGCGAGCTGACCGGGGAGCAGGTCTTGGCGGTGAGATCGGAGGTCGCCGCCGCGGTGATCATCACCGTGCGGTTCTTCTCCTTGGCGACCGCCTGGACGGCCAGCGCGATCGCCGTCACCGGCAGGTCGACGATGGCATCGACCCGGTCGACGTCGTACCAGCGCCGGGCGATGCTGGAGGCCACGTCCGGCTTGTTCTGGTGGTCGGCCGAGACGATCTCGATCGGCTTGCCCCGGACCGAGCCGCCGAAATCCTTCGCCGCCATCTCGGCGGCGGCCACCGAGCCGCGCCCGCCGCTATCGGCATAGGGACCCGAGAGGTCGGTCAGCACGCCGATCCGCACCAGATCGTCGGAGATCTGCGCCGCGGCCGGGCCTGCCAGCGGACCCGCGAGAGCCGCGAGCATCAGGACGGCCCCGCACAGGCGGGTGGTGAAACGGGTCATCGGTCGGTTCCTCCCGGCGCCCGCGTCGTTCCCGCGCGTGGTCGCCCTGTCGTCGCTTCAGCCTTCACAACCGATCCGCGCCGGGCTGGCAAGGGGAACATCGCGGGATTCGCGGCTGGGCTTCCCGCCAGGGTCTCGGCGCGAAATTCGTTCTTCCTGCCGTCGCAAGAGCGCTTTCCGACCTTTGTGTCTCGCCCGGTGGAGAAAGCCGATGTAAGGACGACGTCAATCTGTTCGTGGCACTTGGGGAGGAGCGAGAGGCAAGTTACGCTTCGCCGTTGCCGCAGGGTCCCGCCATGCCGGTCGTGTGAGCCGGTGCCGACGCCGAGAGAGCCATTGAGGTCGCCCGCATGCTGAAGCCCAAGCCGAGCCTCAGCCTCCTTGCCGACCTTCTCGATGGTCTCGACATCGGCCTCTGCGTGTTCGACGCCGACGATCGGACCCTCGCCTGGAACCAGACCTTTCTCTATATGTTTCCCGAGCATGACGGATTCGTCCATGTCGGCGAGCATTACAGGGAGAACCTGCGGCGGTTCTATCGAACCCGCCTGACTTCCGATGAGTTCCGTTACGTCGAGGAATACATCGCGAGCGGGATCGCCCGCCACCAGGCCCAGACCCGGCCGTTCGAGTTCGAGCATCGCGGCACCTGGCTTCAGGTCTCGACCCAGACCATCCCGGGCCTCGGCCGGCTGCGGCTGTGGCGTCAGATCACCCGGAAGGTCGGGTCGTCTGCCCAGGCCGCGCCGGCGGAGCCCGGCCACGGAGCGCCGGACGGCATCGCGGCGGCGAATGCCGACGGGCGCATCGTCTCGGCCAACTGGCAGTTCGGCCAGCTCTACGGCCTGTCCTCCGGCGAGGTCGCGGGCCTGACTCTCGAAGCCGTGGTCACCCGGGCCTGGCAGGAATCCGGCGAGGCCGCGCCGGACCAGCTCCTGCCGCGCTTGCGCGAATCCCAGCGTTTCACGGGAGCGCCGTTCGAGGTGCCGCTGCCGGGCGAGCGCTGGATCCGGGTGATCGAGCGGGTGCGCGAGAGCGGGGCGCGCACCGGGTTCCACTTCGACATCAGCGCACTCAAGCGCGAGCAGGCGGCGCTCCGCGCCGCCGGCGCGGAGGCGCTGCGCAGCGCGAGCCATTTCCGCGGCATCATCGAGCATGCGCCGGGCGGCATGCTGGTGGTCGATGCCGAGGGCCGGCTGGTCGAGGCGAACCGCGCCTTCCGGTCCGTCCTCCCGGACGAGGCGGATCCCGTCGGGCGGCCGCTCGCCGCCCTCGTCCTGCCCGAGGATGCCGACGTGCTGGCGGAGGTTCTGATGCTGGCTCTGTCGGCGGGGGATCGCGGGCCGGCGGTGCGCGAGATGCGCTTTGCCCGCCGGGATGGCAGCCCGATGTGGGCCCGGATCTCGGCGACCTGCCTGCATCTGCCGCCGGATCCGGTCCTGACCCTGCTCCAGGTCGAGGACATCACCGCCCGGCGCGAGGCCGAGCGGCGCATCGCCCACATGGCGCGCCACGACGCCCTCACCGACCTGCCGAACCGCACCCTGTTCCGCGAGCGGCTCGACGCCCTGCTCGGGTCCGGTGCCGGCGCGATCCTGTGGCTCGACCTCGACCGGTTCAAGGTGGTCAACGACACCCTCGGCCATGCCGCCGGTGACAGCCTGCTCTGCGAGGTCGCCCGGCGCATGCAGGCGGTCCTCCGCCCCGACGACATCATCGCGCGGCTCGGCGGCGACGAGTTCGCGGTTCTCCTCGACGATGGCGATCCGCTGGCGGCGTCGCGGGCCGCCAGCCGCCTGATCGAGGCGGTGCAGGCGCCGGTCACCGTCGCGGGCCGCCCGATGCATGTCGGCGTCAGCATCGGCGTCGTGCTCGCGCCCTCCGACGGCCACGATGCCGACACCCTGATGGCCCGGGCCGACCGGGCGCTCTACAGCGCCAAGGCCGCCGGCCGCAGCACCTTCCGGCTCTACGACCCGGCCATGGATGCGGCGATGGCCGAGCAGCACGGCCTCGAACTCGACCTGCGCCTCGGCCTGGAGCGCGGCGAGTTCGAGCTGCATTACCAGCCGATCGTCACGGCGGCGGAGCGGCGGGTCGTCTGCCACGAGGCGCTGGTGCGCTGGCGCCACCCGACCCGCGGCCTGGTGCCCCCGGCGGCCTTCATCCCGCTCGCCGAGGAGACCGGCCTGATCGACCGCCTCGGCACCTGGATCCTGCGTCAAGCCTGCCGCGACGCGGCCGGCTGGGCCGACGGCCCCCGGGTCGCCGTCAACGTCTCGGCCGCGCAGGTGAAGCACGGGCCCCTCACCGCCGCCATCCAGTCCGCCTTGCGCGAAGCCGGCCTGGCCGCGGACCGGCTCGAGATCGAGATCACCGAGAGCCTGCTGATCGACGGCGAGGCCGCCGACCTGCTCCCGGCCCTGCGCCACCTCGGGGTGCGGATCGCCCTCGACGATTTCGGCACCGGCTACTCGTCCCTGAGCTACCTGCGCCGCTTCCCCTTCGACACGATCAAGATCGACCGCTCCTTCATCGCCGACATCGCCGATCCCGATACGGCGGCGATCGTGCGCGCGGTGGTGGGCATCGCGGCCCAGCTCGGTGCCACCGTCACCGCCGAGGGCATCGAGACCGAGGACCAGTTCGCGGCGGTCCGGCAGGAGGGCTGCACCGAGGTCCAGGGCTACCTGTTCGGCCGGCCGGTGCCGCTGGACGGGATGCAGGCGGCGGGCGTGGGGTGATCGGCCCGGGGACCGGCTCGGCCCCTGAAAAGCGCGCCGACCTTTTCAGTCAATCGCCAGCGCCACGCTCCCCAGTCCCGGGAATTCCGCCACCATCCGGGTCGGCGCCGTCACGAAATCCGTGCCGGTGCAGGAGCCGGTGGTGACGACCTGCCCGGCCTTGAGGCCGCCCAGCGACCGGGCGCCCTCGTTGGCGAGCCAGACCAGCAGGCGCACCGGATCGACCGCCGAGTTGCCGCCGACGCGATCGTGGAGAACCGTGCCGTCGAGGGTGAGCCGCACCGGCTGGGTCACCGGGTCGAGATGGCGCCACTCGGTCAGCCCGGGCCCGAGCACCAGGACGCCGTGGTTCTGCTGGTCGGCGCGCTGGCTGTGGGGATCGACCGCACCGAAGACCGTGAAGCGGGTATCGGCGATCTCGATCGCCGGATGCATCGTGGCCACCGCCGCCAGCACCGCCTCGCGGTCGTAGGGCCCGGCCTGCGGGGGGAGGTCGCGGCCGAAGCGGTAGGCGATCTCGGCCTCCGCTCCGATCAGGTGGAACAGCGAGGCCGGCAAGGTGCAGATCCCTGTCTCGCTGTCGAAGATCGTATCGGCGTGGAGCGCCGCCCGGGCCGGGGTGGCGGTGGCGCTCGGCGCTCCGACCTTCCAGCCGGCCACCGGACCGAGACGGCCGGCGACCGCGTCCTGCACCGCGTAGGCGTCCGCCTCGCTGCCCGGCCGGGCGCCGTCGGGGAGGGCGTCGAGGCGGGTGCCCGAGCGGCGGGCGTCGAGGAGCGCCGCCGCGGCGGCGTCGATGTCGAAAGGCATGGTCACCTCAATAGCCGAGCGCGCTGCCGTCCTTGCGCGGGTCCGAGCCCGCCGCGAGGACGCCACGCTGCCGGTCGATCCAGATGATCTGGCCGCCGCCGATCGGGCCGGAGGCCGGGATGATGCGGTGGCCGCGCGCCTGGAGCCCGGCGGCGACGCCGTCCGAAAAACCCGGCTCCATCTCGATCCCGCCGCCATAGGCGAAGCTGCGGGGGGCATCGAGCGCCTCCTGCACGTCGAGGCCACGGTCGATGATGCCGGTGAGCAACTCGACATGGCCCATCGCCTGGTAATGCCCGCCCATCACGCCGAACGGCGCCACCGTCTCGCCGTCGCGCATCAGCATGCCCGGGATGATGGTGTGCATCGGCCGCTTCCTCGGTCCGATCGTGTTCGGGTGGCCCGGATCGATGCGGAAGGACAGGCCGCGATTGTGCAGCAGGACCCCGCTCGCCGGCGCGGTGATGCCGCTGCCGAAGCCCTGGAAGATCGAGTTGATCAGCGAGAGCGCGTTGCCGTCGCGGTCGACGATGCTGAGATACACCGTGTCCGTGTGAGTGAGCTCGGGCCAGATCACCGGCTCCTGGGCGCGGGCCATGTCGATCGCCCCGTGGGCGCTCGCCCGCCACGCCTCCGACAGCAGGTGCTCCACCGGCACCCGGTTCAGCACCGGATCGGCGAACAGCGCGTCGCGGTGGTGATAGGCCTGCTTGCACGCCTCGGCCAAAAGGTGGACCCGGTCGAGCTCCGAGAGGGCCGCGATGTCATCATGTGACAGCACGTTGAGCATCATCAGCACCGCGAGGCCCTGGCCGCTCGGCGGGCACTCGTAGACATCGTAGCCGCGGTAGCGGGTGGTCACCGGGGTGACGATCTCGGGGGCCGCCGCGGCGAAGTCGTCGAGCGTATGCAGGCCGCCGAGAGCGCGCAGGCGCGCCACGATGTCCTCGGCCACCGGCCCCTCGTAGAAGCCGCGCGGGCCGGCTTCCGCGATGCGCCGGAGCGTGGCGGCGAGGGTCGGGTGGCGCATGATCGTGCCGACGCCGGGCGCCGTCCCGTCGATCAGGAAAGCCGCGGCCGAGGCCGGGTCACCGGCGACCCGCGCGACGCTGCGCGACCAGTCGAGGGCGACGCGGGGCTGGACCGGGTAGCCCTCCTCCGCATAGCGGATCGCCGGCTGCAACAGCTCGCCGAGGCTGCGGGTGCCGTGATCCTCCAGGAGCTTGGCCCAGGCGGCGACCGCGCCCGGCACCGTGACGCTATGGGGCGAGGTCGGCGTCAGGGTGATGCCGCGCTCCAGGAACCAGGCATCGTGCGCCGCCGCCGGGCTGCGGCCGGAGCCGTTGAGCGCGATCGGCGCCGCCGCGCCGTTCGGCGCGTAGAGGGCGAAGCAATCGCCGCCGATGCCGGTCATCAGCGGATCGACCACGCCTTGCACCGCCACCGCGGCGATGCCCGCATCGACCGCGTTGCCGCCCGATCGCAGCACCTCGATGGCGGCGAGCGTCGAGAGCGGGTGCGACGTCGCGACGGCGGCGTTGGCGGCGTAGACGGGCGAGCGCCCGGGCCTCGAGAAATCCCTCACCGTGACGTTTCCTTGACTGGTCGATCGCCTCGATCGACGGAACTGTTGGTCTCAGCGTCGGCCCCGGACCGTCGAGACGGCCCGATCCGGTTCACCCGCTTCATCCTGCCCGCGACCTCATCCTGACGTGCTGCTGCTTGCAGCAGCCTCGAAGGAGGGCTCCCGAGAGCGCAGCGGTTTCTGGAGGCCACCGTCGCGGTCAGTCCAT
Organism: Methylobacterium aquaticum; assembly: GCF_001043915.1. Lineage (GTDB taxonomy): Bacteria > Pseudomonadota > Alphaproteobacteria > Rhizobiales > Beijerinckiaceae > Methylobacterium > Methylobacterium aquaticum. The sequence continues at coordinate 55,011 of NZ_LABX01000051.1, forward strand.
CTCCGATGGACCGACATCTCAGGATGAGGTCGTGGGCAGGAGGTGTGGGCACCCAGCCAGGCCGGCTCCGCTGTCGCGGCCCCGGAATGACGGAGCGGGTATGAAATCGGGCGACGCGCCAAGCAAGCGCTTACACATGAGCCGCCTGCGCCACCCAATGCCCGGGGGCGATTTCTTCCAGCGCCCCGGCCTCCGGGATGGCGACGGCCGGGGCCTCGCGCGTCGCCCGCAGGCGGGCCCGCTCGGCCGCCGGATCCGGCACCGGCACGGCGCCGAGCAGCGCCCGCGTGTAGGGATGGCGCGGATCCTCGTACAGGGTGTCGCTGTCGGCCAGTTCCACGATGCGGCCGCGCCGCAGGACCGCGACCCGGTGGCAAAGGTAGCGCACCATCCTGAGGTCGTGGGAGATGAAGAGGTACGACAGGCCCAGCTCCTCCTGCAAATCCTGCAACAGGTTGACCACCTGGGCCTGGATCGACACGTCGAGGGCCGCGATCGGCTCGTCGGCGACGATGAAGCTCGGTGTCAGGGCGATCGCCCGGGCGATGCAGAGCCGCTGGCGCTGGCCGCCGGAGAACTGGTGCGGGTAGCGCCCGGCGAAGCGCGGATCGAGCCCGACCCGCTGAAACAGGCCGGCCACCGCGTCGCGCCGTTCCGCGCGCCCCATCTCCGGCTGATGCAGCCGGAACGGCTCGGCCACATAGGCCCCGGCGCTCATCCGCGGGTTGAGGGCGGCATAAGGGTCCTGGAAGATCATCTGGATGCGCCGGCGCATCCGCCGCATCTCCCGGGCCGGCAGCAGGCGGAGATCGGTGCCCTCGAACGCCACGGTCCCGGTACTCGGCGGGTTCAGCATCGTCACCGCCCGGCCGATGGTCGACTTGCCGGAGCCGGATTCACCGACGAGTCCCAGGGTCTCTCCGGGCGCGATGTCGAAGCTCACGCCTTCCACCGCCCGGAAGACCGACGCCTTGCCGCCCCACCAGTGACGCCGCGGGTAATGCTTGCCGAGATTCCTCACCGAGAGCAGCGGCTCGGGCTTCACCGGCCTCATCGTCCGGCTCCCTGCGCCAGCAAGGCCGGCAGGTCGTACCAGGCTGCCGCGAGATGGCCCGGCACGCTGCCCGCCACTTGCGCGAGCGGCGGCGCCTCGATGCGGCAGCGCGGCGTGGCGAAGGGGTTGCGGGGCGCGAAGGGATCGCCCGGCGGGGAAAAGCGCATGTCGGGCGGGCTGCCCTCGATCTGGCGCAGGCGCCGACGCCCGGCCCGGCCGCGGGTGAGGTCGGGCAGGGAGCGCAGCAGGCCCAGCGTGTAGGCGTTGCGCGGATCGGAGAACACTGCCTCGACCGGCCCGCGCTCGACGATCCGCCCGGCATACATCACCTGTACCGTATCGGCGATGCCCGCGACCACGCCGAGATCGTGGGTGATCCAGATGATCGCCATCCCGATCTCGCGCTTCAAGTCCTGCACCAGGGCGATGATCTCGGCCTGCACGGTGACGTCGAGGGCGGTGGTCGCCTCGTCGGCGATCAGGAGTTTCGGGCGGCAGGCGAGCCCGATCGCGATCATCACCCGCTGGCGCTGGCCGCCGGAGAATTCGTGCGGGTAATGGTCGAGGCGCCGGGCCGCATCGGGGATCCGCACGAGGTCGAGAAGGTCGCGCGCCCGCGCCCGGGCGGAGCGGCCATCGAGGCCGCGATGCAGCCGCAAAGGCTCGGCGATCTGCGCGCCCACCGTCATCGCCGGGTTGAGCGAACTCATCGGGTCCTGGAACACCATGCCGATCTCGGCGCCGCGCACCCGGCGCAAGTGGCGCTCCGGCAGGGCCAGCAGGTCGCGTCCCTGGAAGAGGACCTGCCCGCCCGTGATCCGTCCCGGCGGGCGCGGCACCAGCCCGAGCATGGCGAGCACGTGCACGCTCTTGCCCGACCCCGATTCGCCGACGATCCCGAGGGTCTCGCCCTCGCGCAAGCCGTAAGCGACGCCGTTGACCGCCCGGACGGTGCCGCCATCGGTGTCGAAGGCGACCGCGAGGTCGCGGACATCCAGCAGGGGAGGGGAGTCGCTCATCGCCGCTCCCGCGGATCGAGGGCGTCGCGCAACCCGTCGCCGACGAGGTTGAAGGCGAGCACGGCCAGGAAGATCGAGACCCCGGGCCAGATCGCCATCCAGGGCGCCTGGTCGAGGAAGTTCTTGGCGGTGTTGAGCATCGAGCCCCAGGACGGTTCGGGCGGCTGCTGGCCGAGCCCCAGGAAGGACAGGCTCGCCTCGGCGATGATCGCCGCCGCGATGGTGAGGGTGGCCTGGACCAGGATCGCCGGCACGATGTTGGGCAGGATGTGGCGGAGCGCGATCCGCCAGGGCGGGTTGCCGATGGCACGCGCCGCCTCGACGAACTCCTCCGCCGCCACCGCCTGCACCTGGGCGCGAGTGAGCCGCACGAAGATCGAGGTCGCCGAGAGCCCGATCGCCACCATGGCGTTGGTCAGGCTGGGGCCGAGGAAGGCCGCGAGCGCGATGGCGAGGATCAGGAAGGGAATCGCCAGCAGCGCGTCGGTGAGGCGCATGATCGCCCCGTCGACCACGCCGCCGGCATAGCCCGCCAGCATCCCGAGCGGCAGCCCCAGCGCGACCGCGAGCGCCACCGAGGTCAGGCCCGCGCCGAGGGACGCGCGGGTGCCGAAGACGATGCGCGAGAGCACGTCGCGGCCGACTTCGTCGGTGCCGAAGAGATGGGTCGGGTCGGGCGCCGCCCGCACCGCGCCCCAATCGGTGGCGGTGGGATCGAACGGCGCGATCCACTCGGCGCCGAGCGCCAAAATCCCGAGCAGCACCACGATGACGAGGCCGGCGAGCGCCCCGCGGCGGCGGCTGAACCGGCGCCAGAACGCGCGCAACGCCCCCGGCTCCGGCGGCAGGGCGGCGACGGGTGCGGCGACCGCCGCCGGGGTGGAGAGATCCGCCTCGCTCATGCGCGCCTGAGCTTCGGGTTGACCAGCGCCGAGGCGAGATCGGCCGCGAGATTGAGCAGGATGTAGGTCGTGGCGGTGCAGATCACGACGCCCTGCACGGTGGCGAAGTCGCGGTTGAACACGGCATCCACCATCAGCTTGCCGAAGCCGGGCACCGAAAACACCTGCTCGGTCAGCACCGCGCCGGAGAGGAGCTGGCCGAATTCGAGGGCGCCCAGCGTGATGATCGGGATCGCCGCATTGGGCAGCGCGTGGCGCAAGACCACCCGGGCGGTCGGCACGCCCTTGGCCCGGGCGGTACGGACGTAGTCGGAGTGCAGCACGCCGAGCATCGCCGCCCGCGTGTGGCGCATCATCACCGCCGCGATGGCGTTGCCGAGGACGAAGGCCGGCATCGCCATCGAACGCAGGTTTTCGGAGAGGCTCTCGCCCGGCGGCACGTAGCCGGAGGCCGGCAGCCAGCCGAGCTGCACCGAGAACAGCAGGATCATCAGGATGCCGAGCCAGAAATTCGGCACCGACAGGCCCCAGAGCGCCACCCCGTTGGCGAGCCCGTCGATCCAGGTTCCGGGCCGGACCGCCGAGAGGATGCCCATCGGCACGCCGATCACCAGCGCCACCAGCATCGCCAGGCAGGCGAGTTCGAGGGTGACCGGCAGCTTCTCGCGGACGAGTTCGATCACCGGCTTCTGGAGCCGGATCGACTCGCCCAGATCACCCTGCACGACCCCGGCCGCCCAATAGGCGTAGCGGACCGGCAGCGGCCGGTCGAGGTGGTACTTGGCGCGGATGAAGGCGATCACCTCCGGGTCGCGCTCCTCGCCCGAGAGTGCGGTCGCGGTGTCGCCCGGCAGCAATTGCTGCAAGGCGAAGATGATCATCGAGGCCAGCACCAGGGTCGGAACCGCCAGGGCCAGGCGCCGGGCGAGAAAACGCAGCATCAGTCGAGCTTCAGGCCGGTGAAGCGCACGAGCCCGTCCGGATACTCGCCGAAGCCGGTGAGCCTCTGCGAATAGGCCCAGAGCAGCCGGCGGTGAAAGAGGTAGACCAGCGGCTTGTCGGTGAGCACCCGGTCGGCCAGGCGCTTCCACGCCGCCTTGCGGGCTGCGGGGTCGGTGGTCAGCCGCTCGGCATTCATCGCCGAATCGGCCTCCTGGTTGCAGTAGCGCGAATAATTCAGCGGGGTCTTGCAGGCGAGGAAGCTGTAGGTGTTGCCGTCAGGGTCGGGCCGGCCGCTCCAGTTGTAGAGGTACGCTTCGAAACTGCCCTTGTCGGCCTGGTCGAGGGAGGTGGTGAAGTCGGTGGCCTGGAGCTTCACCTCGAAGCCGGCCTCGCGGGTCATCGCCTGGATCACCTGGCCGACCTGTGGCGCGTCGTTGTTGGCGTAGACCATCAGGGTGATCGCGGGTTTCTCGATCCCGGCCTCCTTCAGGAGCGCCTTGGCCTTGGCGACGTCGCGCTTCGGCACCGGGTAGTCCGCCACGTAATTCGGGTTCCTGGGCGAGACCCACTGGTTCCCGGCGAGGTACTCGCCGTTATACACCACCTGCGTGATCGCGTTGCGGTCGATCGCGGCCTCGAAGGCGGCGCGCACCCGCGGATCGGCCACCGGCGATCCGTCGCGGGCGGTGTTGAACACGATCCCCGAGAAGCCGAGCTCGTAGGCTTGGCCCACCTTCAGCTTCGGGTCGCGCTTGACCTGGGGCAGGTCGGTGGGAGCCAGCCGCTCGATCAGGTCGAGCTGGCCGGCCCGCAGGTTCGTCAGCCGCACGGTGGTGTCGGGGATCGGCCGGAACTCGATCCGCCGGATCTGGATCGCGTCCTTGTTCCAGTAATCGTCGAACTTCTCGACCACGATGCGGTCCTGCGGCACCCGCTCGACGAACTTGTAGGGCCCGGCGCAGACCGGCGCGGTGGCGAACCTGTCGCCCAGCCGCTCGGCGGCTTTGGGCGAGACGATCATGCCGGCCCGGTCGGTGAACTGCGCCAGCAGCGGCGCGAACGGCGTCTTCAGGTTGACCCGCACGGTGAGGTCGTCCACCGCCTCGACGGTGTCGATCGGCGCGATCTCGCCGCGGCGCTGCGAGCCGGGCATCGTCAGGTGGCGCTCCAGCGAGAGCTTCACCGCCCGGGCGTTCATCGGCTCGCCGTCGTGGAAGCGCACGCCCGGCCGCAAGCGCAAAGTCAGGGCCTTCCGGTCGTCCGACCAGGCCCATTCGGTGGCGAGCTGCGGCACCGGCTTCAGGTCGGGTCCGATATCGACCAGCTTGTCGCAGAGCGCCGCGAACACCATCCGGCCGGCGAAGGTGCGGGCGAGCGTCGGATCGAGGGCGTCCGGATCCTCCATCAGGCCGAAGCGCAGGGTCTGGGCCTGAACGCCTCCCGCCATCGGGGTGGTGAGGGCAAGGCCCGCGAGCAGGCAGGCGGTGAAGAGACGCGGCATCGCGCTTCCTTCTGGGGGATCGTCGTGCGACCGGGAGCGTTCTGAACCTCGCGCCCGGAACATGCTTGCAGGCAGCATCCGTGCCAGACGGCATCCCGAGGTTGCGCCCGGACCCTTGCCACCACTCTGCGCCCTCTTCGGGCGGTGGCGCAATGCTCGGGGCAGCCAGGCGGTTCGATCGCCGATCGCCGCCTCCGTTCCGCGCCTGCGACATGACGCTGGCCGCGCCCTTGCCCGGGACCCCATGCGTCATGCCATCGTCCGTGCTATGGAGCAGCCGGCGCGACCCCGGTATGGGTCGATGCGGCGCGGCGGCTCCGTCGCCCCGAGACGAGGTTCCAGGTCATCGCCATGCAGGCTGAGATCCCGATGCGCCGCGTGACGGCGATCCGTTGCTATCCGTCGGGCGAGCGCGACGATCCCGATCAGCGGGTGCTCAACGTGCTCGAATGCGGTCACGTCGTCAGCTTCGAGGGCGCGAATGCCGTCGCCGCTCTGCTCGCCAAGCGCCAGCTCTGCCTCAAATGCGCCGAGGAGGCGAAGGTCGAGCTGGCGTCGGGAGCGACGCCCCCGGCCGCGTGACCTCAGTAGGTCGCCATTGCCTGGGTCATCATCGCCATGAGCTGGTCCGGATCCGCCGCATGCTGGATGCCCGCGACGACCAGCAGGCAGACGGCCAAGGCGAAGACCAGATAGGCCAGGATCGGCGTCAGGGTCTCGGCCCAGTTCCGGGCCGCATGGATGGCGACGCACCCTGCCGTGAAACCGGCCGCCTCTGCCACGGTTATCAGCTCGATCATCGCCCTCGGCTCCGCCGCCCCGATATGCTGCACTGCAACATAACCACGGGCTGCCGGTGGGACCAGTGTCTGTCACGCATCCGCCTCATGCGGTGCGGGCGGTCACGCGCCGCAGGTGGTGGCACCTCTGCGCCGCAACTCCTCCAGAACCTGGTCCGCCAGGGCGTCGACGTCGGCGATGTCCGTTCGCAGATGGATCTCGGGCGCTTCGGGTCGCTCATAGGGTGAGGAGATGCCGGTGAAGTTCGGGATCTCCCCGGCGAGCGCGCGGGCATAGAGCCCCTTGGGGTCGCGCCGCTGGCACACGTCGAGAGGCGCATCGACGAAGACCTCGAGGAACTCGTCCGCGCCGACCAGCCGACGCGCCAGCATCCGCTCGCGGCGGAACGGTGAGATCAGCGAGCAGATCACGATCAGCCCCGCCTCCAGCATCAGCCGCGCGACCTCCGAGGTCCGCCGGATGTTCTCGATCCTGTCGGCGTCCGTGAAGGCGAGATCGCCGTTGAGCCCGAAACGCAGATTGTCACCGTCGAGCAGCATGGTGTGATGGCCACACCGCCACAGCTTCTCCTCGATCCGATTCGCGATGGTCGACTTGCCGGCGCCGGACAGGCCGGTCATCCAGAGGATCAGCGGCTTCTGACCCTTCTGCTCCGCCCGCGCGCCCTTCCCGATCGTGGACACGGCTTGGACGACGATCCACTCCGAGGGCACAGCATCACCAGAGGTCTTCATTCAGGTGGCGACCTTCGCAGTCCATGCGGCGGGCCATGCGGCCTAGCCCATTTGGCGAATGAGGACGCCTTCTACCGGAAGTTGCGCTCGCCCGTCAAGCGGTGCCCCCTCTTCACCCAGGGCAATCGCTTCAGCCTTTGTGCGGGTTTGGGCTGCGCGACGCGGAGGATCATGATTCACCGGTGGCTTGGCGTTCTGCGAGGCCCCATGCCGTCATCGCTGTCGATCCTCGAG
>NZ_LABX01000510.1 GCF_001043915.1 Methylobacterium aquaticum
TCGCCGCCCTTGGCGTAGCGTTCAAACAGTGAGACCGCATCCTTGTGGGCGCTGACCTGCATCGGATCATATTCGCTGGCGAAATTGTCCGGCTTGGTGTTGCGCAGCACGTCGAGCTTCTTCTGTGAGCTGTCGTCGAGGCCGGTCGGCAATGCAGCCTTCATCTCGCCGCTGACCAACGCCTTCAACTCGGTACTGGTCTTGGTATGATCCGTGATCATCTGGTCGCCGAACTTCTTTTCCGCCGCATTGCCCTTCTGCTGGGCGATCTTCGCTGCTTCGATCTCCAGCATGTCGCTCAAGGCCACTTCCTTGATGAAGTCTTCCGTTTTCGGTGCGACGCCAAGCACGGAATTGACACCGGTCTTCTCGCCGACCGATTGGGCCAGCGCGGGCAGGGTCAGCCCGCAACTGATGGCAATAGCCAGAATAGTTCGCTTCATGCGCGTCTCCTCAGGCCGCCTCGGCATTGATGGCGCTGATGGCGAGCTTGCTGAGGGCTTCATCCGTCTTCTTTTCCTCGGCCAGGGTCTGGTCGATGAGCTTGACGGCGTCCTTCATGTTGAGCTTGGTCGCCCATGCTTTTAGTGTGCCGTAACGCGCGATCTCGTAGTGCTCGACCGCCTGGGCCGCAGAGACTAGGCCCGGATCGAGCGCCGGCGTGTCGGCATACTCTTCCATGATCTCCTTGCCTTCGTCGAGGATGCCCTCGATGGCGTCGCACTTCTTGCCGCGCGCCGGCTTGCCCATCAGATCGAAGATCTGCTCAAGCCGATCGATCTGGCCTTCGGTCTCGTCATGGTGCTTCTCGAAAGCCGCACGCAACTGCTCGGATTCGGCGGCCTTGGCCATCCGCGGCAGTGCCTTGAGGATCTGTTTTTCGGCGTAGTAGATGTCCTTGAGGGTGTCCAGGAAG
>NZ_LABX01000511.1 GCF_001043915.1 Methylobacterium aquaticum
ATGCACCACGGCGATGGCCGGATCGGCGGCGTTCTGCACCCCGAAGATCACCTGGACGGCGCCCGCATAGGCCTGGGCGCAGAAGGTGGTCAGGTTATGGTGCAGGTTCGGCTCGTCGCCGCAGAGCGGCTTGAGCAGGGTCACGGAGGGGCGGGCCGCCCCGGCGGACAGGCGCGGCGCCGGGCGCCGGGCGAGGCGCCCGGCGAGCCACGCGGTGGTCAGGCCGTAGATGCATCCGGCGAGCGCCAGGACGAGCAGGGGGGTGGAGATCCAGGTCCATTCCATGGCGAGGCGGTGTTCCCTGGGAGGAGTTGGCCGTGCGGGGGCGCGGCGGGCTGTGTCGTTGAGGCGCGGCGGACGGCCGGTCTGCCGCCGCCCGTCCGGTCGCGACGGGCATGCGAGGGGAGCCCGGCGCTGGCGCCTCTCGCTTAAGGGGCCTTCGGCGCCGGCGCGGCCAGCATCGTCTCGGTCGACTTGCGCAGATGGGTCAGCAGGCCGTCGGGCCCGCCCTCCTGGAGCGGCTCGGAGAAGCCGGTCCGCAGGGTGCCGGCCTCGCTCACCGTGCCCTGGAGATAGAC
>NZ_LABX01000512.1 GCF_001043915.1 Methylobacterium aquaticum
GGGCGAGGCTGCGCACGGTGGCCTCGGCATCCGCCGCGTAGGGCTGGCCGCCCGCGAGCGCCACCCGGCCCGCGACGGGCGTCACCCGCCCGGCGGCGAGCAGGCCGGCCTTCGAGAGGACCGCGCCCGCGCCGCTCGCGGTGAAGCGGCCCTCGACGCAGAGACCCTTGGCGTGGTTGCGGCGGAACCCCGGATGCGGGCCGTTCACCTGCTCGAAGCGGTCGATCACCCGCGCCGGCGTCAGTGCTCCCGGTGAGAACCAGCCGCCCGCATAGGCGAAACCGCAGGTCGTCCCGGCGAGCACCGCCCCGATGGCGGCGAGGCGCGGGAGAAGGGCGTGCGGCGGCATTCCGGGAGGTGCCCCGGTCAGGTCGTTCAGCAAAGACATCGGATCCCTCAGGTGTTCGTCGTCGTGATGCGGCGGATCGTGTTGGCGAGGGGATGCAGGACGGCCGGCTCGGCCGCCCCGACCAGGCTGTAGCCGAGCCCGGCCTGCGCCCAGGCGTAGCCGATGGCCGATCC
>NZ_LABX01000052.1 GCF_001043915.1 Methylobacterium aquaticum
GTCGTCGTTGCCGAGCCAGACGCCGGTGACGAGGGTGCCGGAGAAGCCGACCACCCAGGCATCGCGAAAGTCCTGGCTGGTGCCGGTCTTGCCGGCGAGATCCCAGCCCGGGATGTCACCCTTCTTCGCCGTGCCGCTGACGAAGACCTCGTGCAGCATGGCGTTCATCATGCCGACCGCGTCGGGGGCGATCACCCGGCCGAGGCCGCTCGGAGCGCGCTTGTAGACGATTTTGCCGTCGGAGGTCTTCACGCTGGCGATCACGTAGGGGATCACCCCCATGCCGCCATTGGCGAAGGTCGCGTAGGCACCGACGAGTTCGAGCGGCGTCACCTCGGAGGTGCCGAGCGCGATCGAGGCATTGGCTTGCAGTGGCGAGGTGATGCCGAGGCGCTGCGCCGTCTGCACCACCGCCTTCGGGCCGACCTCCTGGCCCAGCCGCACCGCCACGGTGTTGAGCGAGTGGGCCAGCGCGTCGCGCAAGGTCACCGGCCCGCTATAGTTGCGCGAGTAGTTCTCCGGGTTCCAGCCCTTGATGGTGATCGGCGCGTCCTCCCGCACCGTGTCGGGGGTCAGGCCGCGCTCGACGGCCGCCAGATAGACGAAGGGCTTGAAGGCTGAGCCGGGCTGGCGCTTGGCGGTGGTGGCGCGGTTGAACTGGCTCTGGGCGTAGTCGCGCCCGCCGATCAGGGCACGGATCGCCCCGTCCGGCCGCATCGTCACGACGGCGCCCTGGCCGACATTGTAGCGTGTGCCCTTCTGGTTCAATTCGTCGACCAGCGCCCGCTCGGCCACCGCCTGGATCGCCGGATCGACGGTGGTCTGCACCGAGACGTCGGTCTCGATCTTGCCGACATAGTCGTCGAGCACGTCCATCACGAGGTCGGCGACGTAGTTGGCCGAGCCGCCGCCCTTCGGCCGGGCGGGCTTCGCCGGCTTGGCTAAAGCCGCCTGGACGTCGGCGGGCTTGGCGAAGCCCAGCTCCTGCATCGCCGCCAGCACCTGGGCGGCGCGGGCCTGGGCCGCCGGCAGGTTGCGGTTGGGGGCGAGCCGCGACGGCGCCTGGACGAGGCCGCCGAGCATCGCGGCTTCCGCCAGGGTCACGTCCTTGGCGGGCTTGGCGAAGTAGCGCTGCGCCGCCGCCTCGACACCGTAGGCGCCGGCGCCGAAATAGACCCGGTTGAGGTAGAGTTCGAGGATCTCGTCCTTGCTGTACTTGTGCTCGAGCCAGAGCGCCAGGATCGCCTCCTGGATCTTGCGCGAGGCGGTGCGCTCCTGGGTCAGGAACAGGTTCTTGGCGAGCTGCTGGGTCAGGGTCGAGCCGCCCTGGGCCACGCCGCGGCGGGTCAGGTTCTGGCCGATCGCCCGGGCGATGCCGATCGGGTCGATGCCCAGATGGCCGTAGAAGCGCCGGTCCTCGATCGCCACGAAGGCGCGGGGCAGGTAGGGCGGCAATTCGCGGATGCTCACCGTGCGCCCGCCGGTCTCGCCGCGATTGGCCAGCAGCGAGCCGTCGGCGGCCAGGATCGCGATGTTGGGCGGGCGCTTGGGCACCGACAGCTGGTCGATCGGCGGCAGTTGCGAGGCGTGGTAGGCGACGATGCCGGCCACCGCCACCAGGCCCCAGAGGCCGAGGATCATCGTGCCGTAGACGAGGGTGCCGAGGACCGAGCGCCGCCGGCGCCGCGGCGCCGCGGCCGCTCGGGCGGACCGCGTCGAGACGGCCTTGCCGGTTCCCTTGGATGTGCCTCTGGCCACTCCGCCCCCCGCCCGGTCGTCGCGCGAGAGGCGCAGGTCGAGGGACGCCGGATCTCCGGGCCCATCCGCCTCGAATCGCGGCTCGACACGACCCGTCCGCTCGCGTCCCTTCGCCATCCTGCCGAATTCCCCTCCGCCCCCGGACATGCCGGCCCGCGAGGGGCACTCAACACACGTTAAATGAGGCGGGTTTAAGGGTCGTTAACCGAAATTTTTTCGAAGAATCCTCGTGACTTAGCGCCGTGGCCCGGGGGACGCGGCAAGCCGCGCCGGGAACGGCGCACCGCGGGGAGCGTTGCGGAGGCTCTCACTAAGCAGACTTGCGTTGGCGGGCCAACGCTTCGCCCGCTTGGGGTCTTGTTGATCGCAGATTTCTGCCGCCGCACCGGTGACCGCTGCGGCGACATCTGCTTAGGAGCCGACATGGTGCACCTGCTGGTGGCGGATGGGAATGACCGGGCCGGCCGCGCGCGGCACCTCACGGTCTGCGACCGGACCTCGGCCGAGACCTATGCGGGCATCCTGCGCACGCTCGCGCCGGATGCCGTCTGCCACCTCGTCGCCCCGGCCGACGCGGATGCGGTGCTGCCGCTTGCCCTCGCCGAGTGCGATGCCCTGGTGCTCACCGGCTCGACCCTGCACGTGGCGGAGGGCGGGCCGGCGGTGACCCGGCAATGCGAGCTGGTGCGGGCGGCGCTCCTCGCCGGGCTTCCGGTCTTCGGCTCGTGCTGGGGGGTGCAGGTGGCGGCGACGATCGCGGGGGGCCGCGCCGGCCGCAACCCGCGGGGGCCGGAATACGGGCTCGCCCGCGCCATCCGCCGGAGCGCGGCCGGGGCGGGTCACCCGCTCCTCGATGGCCGACCGCCGGCCTGGGACGCCCCGGCGATCCACGACGATGCCGTGATCGACCCGCCGCCGGGCAGTCGCGTGCTCGCCGGCAACGACCGCCTCGACGTCCAGGCGATCGAGATCCGCCTCGGCGAGGGGGTGTTCTGGGGGACGCAATACCATCCCGAACTCGACCTCGACGAGGTCGCGGCGATGCTGCGGCTCTCCGCGACCGGGGTGGTGGAGGCGGGCCTGTGCCGGGACGAGGCCGCGCTGCACGCCTATGCGGACGCCTTGCGCGACCTGCACGGCGACCCGGAGGGGCGCCCCGACCTCGCCTGGCGCCTCGGCATCACCGACGAGGTTCTGGTGCCGGAGCGGCGCCGGCGCGAGATCAAGAATTTCCTCGACCGCCTGGTGCGACCGCGCCGCGCCCACGGCTGAGACCGATCAGGCCGCCCGCACGCCTTGCAGGAAGCGGGCGACCTCGGCGCCGAGATGCTCGGCCTGGTGGGTCAAGGCGTCGGCGGAGGTGAGCACCCGGTCGGCGGCCGAGCCGGTCTCGCCGGCGGCCTGCGCCACGGCGCCGATGGTGGCGGTGAGCGAGCCGGTGCCGGAGGAGGCCCGGTCCATGGCGCGGATGATCTCCTGGGTCGCCGCGCCCTGCTCCTCGACGGCGGAAGCGACCGCGGAGGCCACCCCGTCCATGCCGCGGATGCGCGCGCCGATCGCCTCGATCGCCCGCACGGCGTCGCCGGTGGCGCCCTGGATGCGGCCGATCTGGCCGCTGATCTCCTGCGTCGCCTTCGCGGTCTGGCTCGCCAGCTCCTTCACCTCGGCGGCGACCACCGCAAAGCCCCGTCCCGCCGCCCCGGCGCGGGCCGCCTCGATCGTGGCGTTAAGCGCCAGGAGGTTGGTCTGGTCGGCGACGCCCGAGATCAGGCTGACCACGTCGCCGATCCGGGACGCGGCCTCGCTCAGCTCGCCCACCAGGGCCGCGGTGCGGTCGGCCTCGGCGACGGCCATGCGGGCGAGGCCGGCGGATTCGACGACCTGCTGGCCGACCTCGCGGACCGAGGCGCCGAGTTCCTCCGTTGCCGCCGCCACGGCGCCGACATCGCCCGCCGCCTGCCCGGCGGCGGCCTCGGCCTCGGCCGAGCGCGCGGCGGCGCTGCCGGCCTTCTGCGACATGGCATGCGCGGTGGCGTGCAACTCGCCCGCCGCTGCCGCGACCTCGCCGACGATGCCGCCCACCGCCGTCTCGAACACCGCCGCCATCCGCATCACGGCCTCGCGGCGATGGTGCTCGGTCGCCTCGCGGGCGATCTCGCTCTCCCGCTCCAGCTCGCGCAGGCGGGCCATCTGCCCCATCGCGTCGCGCTCCGACTGCGCCAGCCCGGCCAGGGTCCGGGCGACGGTGTGGGAGATCCACGCCAGCATCGTGGCTTCGATCGCCAGGATCCCGGCATGCAGCAGCACCCGATCGACGCTCGCGGCCCCGGTCGGGAAGACGGCGCTCGGCAGGACCAAGGTGAGGACGAGGTGGTGCAGGGCCGTGGCCGTCGTCGCGGCCAGGATCACTCGCCAGTCGCACCAGCCGGCGAGCACCGCCAGGCAGGCGAAGAAGTACATGTGCAGGTCGACCTGCCACGGATGGCCGGCGCTCGCGTAGAGCAGAACCGCCGCCATGCCGATCAGTGCGAGCGCGGTGGCGATCCGGGTGCGGAGCCCGATCGCGTAGCGCCACCAGGACAGGGTGGCGAGCCCGGCGAGCAGGATCGTGGCGCCGGCGGGCGCCAGGCTGCCGCCGTCGATCAGCGGCAGGATCGTGGTCACCGGCACATGGGCCCAGAGCAAGCCGATCAGGATGCGGGCGTAGGAACGGCGGAGATCGTCGGCGTCGGTCATCATCGGGCAGGGCTCGGTGACGGAGAGGAATCGTCGGGTCGGTCGGGTCCGGGTGCGCAGCCGCCGGCGACGATCGGGTCGAGGACCAGCCACGCCCCGGCGCCGTAGAGGCGCCCGACGAAGCCCGCCTCCGGCGACCGCGCGACGACGACGCCGGCGGCCCCGGTGCGAACGAGCGTGCCGCCCGCCGCCACCACGATCGCGGCGGCCTCGGCGGTGCCGCCGCCCGGCCGGCCGAGAACGGCCACCGTCTCGGAGCGCGGCACGGCGACGACCGCGAGCGGCGCGAGAAGCAGGAGCAGCAGACCGGCCCCGTCCTGAAGGCGGAAACGCGCGTCCATCTGCTCCCGGTCCTGTGGTGTCGGGGAATTTGCAGTGAAATCGCTGATGACCGGTAAAGTCGCAGGACCATCGCGTAGGGTTACGAGCGACTAACCGTTAGTCAGCCCAGCCAGGAAGATTGACTTATATTCCTACATCGTCGGCGGGCCGGACAGCGGGACGACGCCCCTGATGGGAGCGCCGTCGGCGGGCCGGACCGACCGGGTGTCCGGCGTCAGATGGTGCGGGGGGAGGCGAGGGGCGTGGCCGGGACGGGGCGCTCCTCGCCGACGAGGTGGAAGGCGGCAGGCCGGCGGAACAGGAACCGGGCCGGGGTGTGGCGGATCAGCCGCTCGATCCCGAGGGGCACGGCCACCGCCGTCGCGGTGACGAGGAGCGAGACGAGGCCGACATCCGTGATGACCCCGCTCTTCACCAGCACCGTGCGCAGGACCGCCATCGGCAGGAAGAAGGCGAGGTAGATCACGATCGAGCGCTCGCCGCAGGCCCGGAGCGCGGCCGTCACCGGACCGCCGGCCCGGGTGAGCAGGGCCGCCGCGCTCACGATGGCGAGCGCCCCGGCGGCCCCCAGCACCAGGCTCACCCCCGGCAGGCCCGCCAGCGTCGGATGCGCGGGGACACCGGAGGGCGTGAAGGCGAGGACGCCCTCGATCCCCGCCCAGGCGGCGAGCCCGAGGAGCGCGAGTCCGCTTCGTGCCCGCACCCGATCGGCGAGGGCGAAGATCCGGGCGGCGAAGAGATAGCCGCCGACGAAGTAGACGAGGCGGGCGCAGAACTCGTCGATCAGGGTCGAGCCGGTCTCGATCGAGGCGAGTTGCAGCAGCGCGGCGCCGGCGAGCAGCAGCGGGCCGGGCACCCGGCGGCAGAGCTTCACGACGACCGAGAACACCGCCAGCAGGTAGATGAACCATAACGTCGAATAGGGCTCGATCAGGCCGTGGGCGAGGTGGGCGAGGAACGCGCCGGGCCCCGCGCCCTCGGTGATCTGGCCGTACTTCACCGCCGATTGGAGCACCATCCACAGCAGGTAGAAATAGGCGAAGTGGACGATCCGACGGTCGGCGAAGAGGCGCCAGTCGCGATCGACCACGCGGCCGAGGAACAGGCCCGACAGGAGGAAGAAGTCGGGGATCCGGAACGGTTTGGCGAATTCCACGACGTGGTGCATGAAGCCCTCGCCCCCCATCGCCTCGCCGACCCCGAGGGTGGAGTGCATCATCACCACCAGGATGATGCAGATGCCCTTGGCGACGTCGACCCAGGCGAGGCGCCCCGCCTCCGGCGCGGCGCGCGGCCGGACCGGATCGTCGGGCCGGGCCGAGAGGGCGGGTTCGGTATTGGGGCGGGCGGACATCGGACGTCTCCGGGAAGGGCGGCCGTCAGGCTCGCAGGGAGACGTAAAAATCGGGGAGGGGGCGGAGGGTCGAATCGCGCGCAGTCGCGCAACGGCGGGTTCACCGTGCTGCGCAGGACGCGGCGCGCGTTAGCGAAACCTTCGCCTGGATTCCCGCCGGTTGCGGGTCATCCGCGTCGCGGTGTGGAAATCGTCCGGCTTGGTGCACACCCAGGCGAGGAAGCGGGCGATCTCGGGTTCGGCCCGCAGGCTCTCCACGTCGCTCAGGCGATGCGCCAGCTCGGCCTCGCTGTGGCGGGCATGGATGGCCGAGTGGCAGATCTGGTGCAACTGGACCGTCTCGCCATGGGTGCCGCCCTTGAGCTTCGGCGTCAGGTGGTGCCGGCTCTGGCGGGCGCCCGGCGGGATCGGCCGCTCGCAGAGCGCGCAAATCACCGGTTCGCGGGCGCTCGGGCCGTGGGTGGCGGGGTCGTCGTCGCGCCAGAGACGATCACGGCGTCCCAAAGTCAGCTCCTGACAAGCGGGAAAAAGTCTCCCCTATCTGGGGCGCCGTCCGGGCGGGGTTCAAGACCGCATGATCGCTGCTGGAGCCACTGGGCTGCCGCAGCGTTCGGCAACCGGGCGGCGATTGACAAACCCCGCCCG
>NZ_LABX01000053.1 GCF_001043915.1 Methylobacterium aquaticum
TGCGCCCGGGTGCTGGGGGCCAAGCTCGGGCCGCTCGCCCCGCAGGGCCGGGCCATCGGCGTGATGCTGCCGAATGCCAACGCGGCGGCCGTCACGGTGCTCGGCGTGATGTCGGCGGGCCGGGTGCCGGCGATGATCAACTTCACCGCCGGCCCGACCAACATCCTCAACGCCTGCAAGGCGGCGGAGGTCGAGACCATCGTCACCTCCCGGGCCTTCGTGCAGAAGGGCCGCCTCGACGCCCTGGTGGAGGCGCTGAGCCAGAGCCTGAGGATCGTCTACCTGGAGGATGTCCGCGGGCAGGTCGGCCGGATCGACAAGCTCCGCGGCTTCTTGAGCTGGCGGCAGGCGCTTCATCCCCGCCGCCCGGAGGATCCGGCCGCGATCCTGTTCACCTCGGGCAGCGAGGGCACGCCGAAGGGCGTGGTGCTGTCCCACCGCAACATGCTGGCCAACGCCGCCCAGGCCCAGGCGCGGATCGATTTCGGCCGCACCGACAAGGTGTTCAACGTCCTGCCGGTGTTCCACTCCTTCGGGCTCACCGTCGGGCTGGTGCTGCCGCTGGTCTCCGGCGTGCCGGTCTACCTCTATCCCTCGCCGCTGCACTACCGGGTGGTGCCGGAGCTGGTCTACGGCTCGAACAGCACCATCCTGTTCGGCACCGACACGTTCCTCACGGGCTACGCCCGCGCCGCCCACGCCTACGATTTCC